>NZ_SMRQ01000025.1 GCF_004359965.1 Cognatilysobacter segetis
CGGTGCCGGCCCAGAGCGTGCCGCGCGGCGCCTCGCCGAGCGAGAACACCGTGGAAGCGCGGCGGTCCGCCAGGCTCGCGTGCGGCAGCGGCCGGAACGACACGCCGCCGCCCGGCGCGGGCGCCGCCTCGGCCAGGCCCGCATGCGTGCCGACCCAGATCCGGCCCGCGGCGTCCTCGAGCAGCGCGCGCACGACGTTGCCGGGCAGCGAGTCGCGGTCGTCGGCGCCGTGGCGGAAATGACGCAGGCGGCCGGTGGCCGGGTCGAGCCGGTCGAGCCCGTCGCCGGTGCCGAACCAGACGGCGCCGCGCCGGTCGACGAGCAGCGCATGCACGTTCGGATGCGACAGGCGCGCGCCCTCGCCGGCTTCGAGGTGTGTCAGCGTGCGGCCGTCCGCGGCGAGCCGGTACGCGCCGTCGCCGGACGTTCCGAGCCAGAGCGCGCCGTCGGCCGCGCGCGCGATCGATCGCAGCACCGGACGGACGTCGCCCGGCAGCTCGACCCGCCGTACGCGCCGGCTCGCCGGGTCGAGCGCCAGCAGGCCCGTGTCGGTCGCCAGCCGGAAGCCGCCGTCGGTCCACGTCAGGAACGCGGCGACGCGCCCGCGCGGCAGCGGCATCGCGGCGGTGAGGTCCTCGAAACGGTGCCCGGCGAGGTCGTAGCGCAGCAGGCGCCCGCCGTCGGTTCCCATCCACAGCGTGCCGGGCGAACCGGCCACCGAGCGGACGCTGTCGTCGGCCGCGGTGCCGTCGCGGACGTCGACGTTCGTGACATAAGCGAAGCGCGCGCCGCGCGGGTCGCCGACGGACGCGCCGCGGAACTGGCCGCCCAGCCAGAGCATGCCGCCACGGTCGACGAACAGCGTATTGATGCTGTCCTCGAGCAGCCGGCCGGGGACCGAGCGGTCTTCGTGCAGTGCCCGGACGGCGCCCGTGGCGGGGTCGAAGCGACGCACGCCCTGCGGGAACGTGGCCAGCCACAGCGCGCCGTCGGGGGCTTCGACGATCGATCGGATCTGCAACGGCCGGCCCGGCGCGTCGCCCGGCCAGACCGGGATGCGGCGACCGTCGCGGACTTCCTCCAGCCCGTCGACGCCGCCCAGCCACAGCCGGCCGCGCCGGTCCTCGCGCAGCGCGTACGCGGCCCGCGCGGGGCCGACGCGCATCGGCGTGGCGGTGTCGAGGCGGTAGAGGCCGCCGCCCGTGGCGTACCAGAGACGGCCCGCGCGGTCGCGCAGGAGCTGCGCGCCGGGCGCGCCCGTCGGCTGGGGCGACGTCGTCGCGAAGATGCGGCGGCGTTGGCCGGTCGCCGGATCGAGCCGGTCCACGCCCGCGACCGTGCCCACCCAGACCGTGCCCGGCTCGGCGAGCAGCGCCAGCACCTGGCGATCGGCGCGCCGGTCGGGCGTCGCCCCGAGGTAGCGGCGGATCGCGCCGGTGCGAAGGTCGAGCCGTGCGACGTACTGCGAGTAGGTGCCGACCCAGAGCGCACGCGCGCCATCCACCGCGAGCGCGGTGACGAAGCTGTCGGGCAGGCTGGCGGGCGCCTCGGGATCGTGCCGGAACGCGCGGTAGCGCTCGCCGTCGTAACGGTGCAGGCCGCCCTGCGTGCCGACCCAGACGAAGCCGAGGCCGTCCTGCGCGATCGCCCCGACCGAGCTCTGCGTCAGCCCGCGGTCGCTGCCGACCGGCTGGAAGTAGTACTCGCGCGTGGCCGCCGCCGCCGGCGCGACCGACGCCACGGCGAGCAACGCGGCCAGGACGATCCGCAGGCGGAAGAGAGAAGGAGCGCGCACGGGAGCCGCCGCGGTAAGCGGCCTGCAGTGTAGGCAGCGCCCCGGAGGCGTCACAACCGCGGCGCGGGCCGTTGGCGGAGGCGTTGGTACACTCGCCCGCCCCGAAATCCGCAGCGTGTTCCCGTGGCCGATACCGACCTGCCCACCGTCGCCGACATCGATGCCGAGGCCGTGCGCCTGGGCCTCGCGACGACGCCCTTCGAACTGCACGGCGCGCTGTGCGGCTGGCTCGCGGGCGGCGGCAGCGACGCACCGGGCTGGCTCGCGCCGGTGCTCGCCGACGCCGATCTGCCCGCGCCGAAGCCGGGTTCGCCGCTCGATCGCCTGCGCGAAGCCACCGCCGCGCAACTCGCCGACCGCAGCTTCGAGTTCGAGCTGCTGCTGCCCGAGGGCGACGCGCCGCTGGTCGAGCGCAGCGGCGCGGTGTTCGACTGGTGCCGCGGCTTCGTCGGCGCGTTCGGTCTCGCCGCGGGCGAGGCCACAACGCTGTCGGAGGAGAGCCGCGAAGCGCTGGCCGACCTCGCCAAGCTGGCCGCCGCGCAGCCGCAGGAAGACGGCGACGAGGAGGACGAGGAAGCGCTGGTGGAGATCGAGGAGTTCGTGCGCGTCGCCGCGCTGTTGCTGCACGGCGATTGCGTGCTCGCCCGGCAGCATCGCCAGCGGCTGAACTGAGCCCGCGGCCGGCCGTGGCCCGCGGCATGGCGCGGGTCCTGCGTCGACGCCGTCAGGTCGTAACATCGCCACGATGGCCCGATCGTCCTCCGAATCCCGCAGTCCCGCCACGGCACGTTCCCCGCATGCACGGCGGCGTCGACAGCTGATGCGCATGGCCGGCGAGGACGCGATCGTGATCGTGCCCGCCGCCGCCGAACGCGTACGCAGCCGCGACACGCACTTTCCGTATCGGCAGGACTCCGACCTGCTTTACCTGTCGGGCTTTCCGGAGCCCGAGGCCGTGCTGGCGCTCATTCCCGGCCGCGCACATGGCGAGTCCATCCTGTTCTGCCGCGAGCGCGATCCCGAGCGCGAAGGCTGGGACGGGCCGCGCCTCGGCCCGGAAGGCGCCGTGGACGTGCTGGGCGTCGACGATGCCTATCCCATCACCGACCTCGACGACATCCTGCCGGGGCTGCTCGAGGGCCGGTCGCGCGTCTATTACCACTTCGGTCGCGATGCCGAGTTCGACCTCAAGCTGATCGGCTGGCTCAACCGCGTGCGCGCGCAGGTGCGCAGCGGCGCGCAGCCGCCGCACGAGTTCCTAGAACTCGGTCACCTGCTCGACGAACTGCGCCTGTTCAAGGACGCCGGCGAACTCAAGCTCATGCAGAAGGCCGCCGACGTCAGCGTCGCCGCGCACGAGGCGGCGATGCGCGCCGCGATGCCGGGCATCACCGAGTACCAGCTGCAGGCAGAGATCGAATACGTGTTTCGTCGCCATGCGGCGGTACCGGCGTACAACTCGATCGTCGGGACGGGCGCGAACGCCTGCGTGCTGCACTACAACGCCAACGCCGCGACGGCGCGCGACGGCGAGCTGGTGCTGATCGACGCGGGCGCCGAAGTGCAGGGCTACGCGGCCGACATCACGCGCACGTTCCCGGTCAGCGGGCGCTTCACCGCGCCGCAGCGTGAGCTGCACGATCTGGTCTGCGCGGCGCAGGCCGCGGCGCTCGCCAGGGCGCGGCCGGGCGAGGCTTGGGACGCGATGCACGAGGCGGCGGTGCACACGCTCGCCGACGGCCTGCTGCGGCTCGGCCTGCTGAAGGGCAAGCTCGAGAAGGTGGTCGCCGACGGCAGCTACAGGCGTTTCTACCGGCACAAGACCGGCCACTGGCTTGGGCTCGACGTGCACGACGTCGGCGACTACCGCGTGGACGGGCAGTCGCGCGTGCTGGAACCCGGAATGGTGTTCACGATCGAGCCGGGGCTCTACGTCGACGCCGACGATCGCAGCGTCGACGCGAAGTGGCGCGGGATCGGCATCCGCATCGAGGACGACGTGCTGGTGACCAAGGACGCGCCGCGGGTTCTGACCGGGGCGCTGGCGCGGTCGGCCGACGAGATCGAGGCGTTCATGGCGCGCTGAGCGCGTCCGATCGCCGGGCACCTACCCGCGTTCTGCACGGGCGCATGTCGGACACCAGAGCGCTTCGTGCACTGCCGCGCCCGAGCCGCTTTTCTTTGCTGGCACAAGGAAAAGTCACCACGAGAACGTGCCTTCCCCGATCGTATCACCGCAGGCGAGGGCAACCTTCGCAACGATCCGCACATGCGCCTTCGTGGATCAGGTGCGGACGGCGCCTATCCTGCGCCGCCCTTCGAATCCCACGGTTGATCCGGGGCGCAGCGGCAATTTCGAGCGATGGAGGGCTGCGCGAAATTCCGGGCGTGGGCGCGAGGGTTCGCCTGGCGTTGCTCAACCCGGGTCCGCGTCCGCAGAAGCGCCATGAAGCGTCGCGCCGAACGTCGTTGACCGGGCTGTGGCGGATGCGGACCGGCGTTTCAAACGACAATGTCGTTGGCGAACCGTCCGTGCACCGTTTGGGGCTACCCGCGCGCTCCGCGTCGCCTCACCAGCTCGCGCCGTCCGCCACCAGCGCGCCGACATGCGCCGCGGCGCTTTCGGCCAGGGCCTGCAGGTCATAGCCGCCTTCCAGCATCGACACGATGCGGCCTTCGCAGTGTCGGCGCGACAGTTCGCGCAATTGGCCGGTGAGCCAGAGATAGTCGACGGCTTCCAGTTCGAGCTGGGCGAGCGGATCACGCTGGTGCGCGTCGAAGCCCGCGGAGATCAGCAGCAGCTGCGGCGCGAACGCGTCGACGGCGGGCAGCAGGCTCTCGCTCCATGCGCGCCGGAAGCCTTCGCTGCTGGTACCCGGCGGCAGCGGTGCATTGAAGATGTTGCCGATGCCGCGCTCGTCCGCATGGCCCGTCTCGGGATACAGCGGCAGCTGGTGCGAGCTGCAGAACACCACGCGCGCATCCTGCTCGAAGATCGCCTGCGTGCCGTTGCCGTGGTGCACGTCGAAATCGACGATGGCCACGCGCGACAGCCCGTACGCGTCGAGCGCATGCGCGGCGGCGACGGCGATCGAATCGAAGAAGCAGAACCCCATCGCGGTATCGCGCGTCGCATGGTGGCCCGGCGGTCGCACCGCGCAGAACACGCGCCGCGCCTGGCCCGACAGCACCGCGTCGACCGCCGCGATGCCGGCACCCGCACAGCGCAGCGCAGCCTCGGCGGCGCCGGGCGAGAGGAAGGTGTCCGGATCGAGCTGCACCGTGCCTTCGGCGACCGGCGTGTCGAGCACCTGCCGGATCAGCGCGTCGTCGTGCACGCGGGCGAGGTGCTCACGCGTGGCGAGCGGCGCTGCGGCCCAGGGCAGGTCGGGGTAGGTGTCGCGGATCGAGTCGACGACTGCCGCGAGGCGCTCGGGACGCTCGGCATGGCCGGGCGGCGGTACGTGCGCGGCGCAGGCGGGGTGGGTGAGCAGCAGGAGCGGGAGCGCGTCGGTCATCGGCCGATTGTCCCAGATAGGCGCGCGGCGGTCCGCCATGCGCGGCCCGGCGGAGTCGGCACGTCCGCGCCATGCCGGCGAACGACGTGGCCTTCGCGGCACCGCGCGCTGCGCCCTAGGACGCGACGGATACCCTCACCCGTGGCGGCGCTGGTGGTTCCAGATCACTTCGCCATGCCCGCTCGAACGCGCCAGCACGCGCGCCAGCACGAACAGCAGGTCGGAGAGGCGATTGAGGTAGCGCACCGCTTCCGGGCGCACGGTTTCCACGCGCGACAGCGCCACGCATTCGCGTTCGGCGCGTCGCACCACGGTACGGGCGACGTGGCAGCGCGCTGCGGCCTCGCCACCGCCCGGCAGGATGAAATCCTTCAGCGGCGGCAGCGGCTCGTTGAAGCGGTCGAGCTCGTTTTCCAGGCGCTCGACGTCGGCGTCGAAGATCGCGGCATGCCCGGGAATGCACAGCTCGCCGCCGAGGTCGAACAGCTGGTGCTGGATCGACGTCAGCAGGTGCGCGACCTCGTCGGCGAGGCCGGGCGTCGCGAGCACCACGCCGATGCACGAATTGGCCTCGTCGACGGTGCCGTAGGCATCGACGCGCGGCGAATCCTTGCCGGTGCGCGTGCCGTCGCCGAGCCCGGTCGAGCCGTCGTCGCCGGTGCGCGTGTAGATCTTCGAGAGGCGGTTGCCCATCAGCGCGCGGCGAGCGCGCGGCCGCGGGCGAGGCTCGTCGCCGCGACGTGCACCAAGGCGGCGCCGGCAACGTACATCGCGGCCGTCTGCATGTAGGGCAGCAGCCACTGCGTGTAGTTCTGCCACCAGCCGGCGACGCTGGGCGCCGACACCGAGGCCGAGACCCAGTAGAAGCTGCCCTGCGCGATCAGCTGGCAGACGGCGACCGACGCGACGAGCGCGACGGCGGCGCGGCCGAGCGTGCGCACGTCGTTGGCGATGCCGCCGCGGCGCAGCCACATGCCGCCGGCCCACATCGAGAAATAGGCGGGCACGAGGAACCAGTACGCGGCCGACACGCAGTAGTGCTGCCAGAACGACACGCCGCTGCGGCTGATCACGAGGTAGTCGACGCCGACCGCGAGCACCATCAGCAGCGGGAACGCCCAGCGGGTCCATGTCGACAGGTAGAGGCCGCCGAGGAAGAACACCGCCCACGAGGCGTCCGGCACCGGCGCGAAATGGTTGATGCGCGTCGCCGCCATCAGCGCGGCGAGCAACGTGAGGATCAGGGTGCGCTGGGCAGTGGCGGTCATCGGTGGGGCTCCGGCAAACGGGGCCGGCGTGGCGGCCGGCGAGGGCCGCATTCTAGCGGAGCGCGCGGGAGCAGGCCGTATCATGAGGCGATGAACGCCGATGCCCCGCGCACGCACGACCTCGTCATCGTCGGAGGCGGCCTCGTCGGCGCCAGCCTCGCCCTCGCGCTCGAGCCGCTGGGCCTGGACATCGCGCTGGTCGATGCCGCGCCGGCCGGCGAACTGCCGCCGGTGTTCGACGAGCGTTCGCTGTCGTTCGCCGAAGCCACCGTGAATGCGCTGAGCGCGCTGGGCGTCATGCAGTCGCTGCAGGCGCACGGCGGGCCGATCCGACGCATCGTGGTGACGCGCGAGGGCGATTTCGGCCAGGCGCGACTGGAGGCGGCCCGCTACGGCCGGCCCGCGTTCGGCCAGGTGGTCGTCGCGCGCGATTTCGGACGTGCGCTCGAGGCGCGGCTGGACCGCGTGCCGCGCCTCACCCGCTACCGCCCCGCGCGCCTGGTCGCCACGGCGCCGGGCGTGGGGCTGCGTCATGTCACGGTCGAGGCCGCGGGCGAACGGCACACGCTGTCGGCCCCGCTCGTCGTCGGCGCCGACGGCACGGCCAGCGCGCTGCGCGATGGTCTCGGCATCGGAACCGACGCCACCGATTACGGCCACACGCTGTTCGTCGCCCGCCTGCGCACCGAGCGCGCGCCTGACGGCACCGCCTACGAGCGCCTGACCGACGCCGGCCCGACCGCGCTGCTGCCGCGCGCCGATCGTCATTTCGGACTCGTGCATGGCGTGGCCGACGGCGATGCCGAGGCCGTCGCCGCGCTCGACGACGACGCGTTCCTCGCGCGGTTGCAGGCGCGGCTCGGCTGGCGCCATGGCCGACTGCTGCAGGTGGGCGCGCGCAGCCGCTACCCGGGACGCCGCGTCATCGCGCGCGCGATCACGGCGCCGCGCGCCGTGCTGGTCGGCAATGCCGCGCAGACGATCCATCCGCTGGGCGCGCAGGGCTTCAACCTGGGTCTGCGCGATGCGCTGACGCTCGCCGAGGAGATCGCCGCGGCGATGCAGGCCGGCGGCCGCGATGCGATCGGCGACGATGCCCTGCTGCAGCGCTATGCCGCGCGCCGCGCCGAGGATCGCCGCCGCACGGTCGACTTCTCCGACCGCCTGCTGCGCATCGGCACCGCGCGCGGCGCGCTGATGCGCCCGTTGCGGTCGCTCGCGCTGTTGTCGCTCGACCATCCCTCGTGGCTGCAGGCCTGGCTGGTCGGAGGCGCGATGGGCTATCGCGGCGACGTGCCGGCGCTCTGCCGCGGCGTCGACGAGGCGCGCCGCGCATGAGCCGTCGCGATGCGGTGGACGTCGCGGTCGTCGGCGGCGGCGTGGTCGGTGCCGCCGCGGCACTCGCGTTCGCGCGCGACGGCTGGAGCGTCGCCCTCGTCGAGTCACGGGAGCCCGCGCCGTGGTCGGCCGAGGCCCCCGACCTGCGCGTCTACGCGCTTGCGCCCGACGCGATGGCAGTGCTCGACACACTCGACGTCGGCGAATCGGTGCGCCATGCGCGCGCGCCGGCCTATCGACGCATGGAGGTCTGGGATGCGGCGGGCGGCGGCGCGTTGTCCTTCGATGCCGATCGCTTCGCGCGCCGCGAGCTGGGCTGGATCGTCGAGAACGGCCTGCTGGTGGACCGCCTCTGGGTGGCGGTGCGCCGCGAGTCGATCGCGTTGCACGTGCCGGCCGGCGTCGAGGCGCTCGAACAGGACGACGCCCATGCGTCGCTTCGGCTGGACGACGGGCGACGCCTGGCGGCGCGCCTGGTGGTCGCGGCGGACGGCGCGAACTCGACGTTGCGCGCGCTGGCCGGCATCGACGCGCCGACCCACGACTACGCGCAGGGCGGGTTGGTGGCCTACGTCGACACCGAGCGCGCGCTGCACGCGACGTGCTACCAGCGCTTCCTGCCGACCGGCCCGCTCGCGTTCCTTCCCGTGGACGCGCACCGCGCCTCCATCGTCTGGACGCTGCCGACGGAGGAAGCCGCGCGACTGCGCGCACTCGACGACGATGCGTTCGCCATCGCGCTCGGCGACGCGTCCGGCGGACGGCTGGGCAAGGTGCGCCCCGCGTCGGCGCGCGTCGTGGTCCCGCTGCGACGCCGGCTCGCGTCGACCTGCCACGCCGGTCGGCTGGTGCTGGTGGGCGACGCCGCGCACGCGGTGCATCCGCTGGCCGGGCAGGGCGTGAACCTCGGCCTGCGCGATGTCGCCGCGCTGCGCGCCGCATTGCCGCGCCCGGGCCGCGGTGCGGATCCGGCGGCGGCGCGACTGGCGCGCTGGGCGCGCGAGCGGCGCAGCGCCACCGCGCGCGCCGCGTATTCGTTCGAGGCGATCAATCGGTTGTTCTCGAACGACGCCGTGGCCCCCACGCTGCTGCGCGGCATCGCGCTCGGGCTCGCCGGCCGCCTGCCGCCGCTGCAGCACGCGCTCTGGCGTGAGGCCGCCGGGCTCTAGTCCCGGCGCTACACCTCAGCCCAGCGTTCCGCCACGAAAATGCCCCGCCGAAGCGGGGCACCGTCGTCCCGATCCAAGGGAAGAACGTCTTACGGCTTGCGGCTGCCGCTCCAGGCGTCGTACTCGGCCTGAGAAAGCTTGCCGTCGCGGTTGCGGTCGAGGCTGCGGAAGCTCGCGCCGAGGCGTGCCTGCGTCGCCGCTTCCTTCGACGTCAGCATGCCGTCGCCGTCGAGGTCGAGCATCTGGAACGCCGTGGCCGAGCCCACGCCGGCGAGCGCATCGCCGAGCGGGCGCGAGTTCTTGGCCAGGCCGCCGCTCTGGATCCATGCGCGCAGCTCGTCGGTGGCGATGCGGCCGTCGCTGTTGGCGTCCACCGTCGCGAAGTCGGTGTTGAGCGTGATGTTCGCCGCTGCTTCCTCGCGGCTGAGGAAGCCGTCGTGGTTCACGTCGAGCACGTTGGTGTCGATGTGGAAGCGGCCGGCTCCGGTCATGTGGCGCTGGTCGGCCATCGCGCCGGGGTACTGCGTGGCGACGCCCGCATTCTCGGAGGCGTTCGTCGAGGCGGGGACCGTCGCTTCCATCGGCGGCGGCGGCGGGGTCGCGGCGTCGACCGCCACGCGGCTGTTGGCATTGGCGCGCTCGCGTGCCTGGTCGCTGGCGGTGGCGGCGGCGGTCGATTGCATCGCGGTGTCGCGTGCGGCCGCGCTGTTGGCCGTGCCGCTCGCCAGGCCGGTCGCCTCGTGCGCGGCCTCCACGGCGTCGTTCTTCGCGTCTTCGGCGGCCA
This sequence comes from Cognatilysobacter segetis, assembly GCF_004359965.1. Classification (GTDB taxonomy): domain Bacteria; phylum Pseudomonadota; class Gammaproteobacteria; order Xanthomonadales; family Xanthomonadaceae; genus Cognatilysobacter; species Cognatilysobacter segetis. Next base: position 9,873 of record NZ_SMRQ01000025.1, read on the forward strand.
CGGATGCGGCGCGCGCGGTTTCGGCGGCGGCCGCATCGCCCGTCTTGGCGGCCGTCTTCGCCGCGCGCTTGGCATCCTTCGATGCGGCGCGGGCGTCCTTGATCGCATCGTTGGCGCGTGCGGTGGCGGCCTCGGCCTGTACGCGGGCGCGGCTCTGCTCGACGCGCTGCGCGAACGCGGACGTGCTGATGCCGGCGGCGGCGATCAGGGCCACGGCCAATGTGCTGGTTCGCAGGATGCTCATGCTCGTACCTTCCACGTCGGGGGAATCGACGGGATGCTGGCGACCTCGCGATGAATCGCGCGTCGAAGCGGCGGATTCACCGCGACGGCGCGTCAGCCTGCGGACAGCCTTGTGTCAGGCGCGTGCATGCGCGAAGACAGTGATCTCTTCGCGGTCGTGGTACAGCTGCTTGGCGCGCCATTCCACCGGCTTGCCCACCTGCTGCTCGAACAGCGCCAAGCACTGCGCGGTTTCGTCCCAGCGCTTCTTCATCGGCAGCTTGAGGTTGAAGATCGTGCGGCGGCACCAACCTTCGCGCAGCCACGTGGCCATGCGCTCGGCCACGCGCCGCGGCTGCTCGACCATGTCGCAGACCATCCAGTCGAGCGTGCGCTTGGGATGCCAGACGAAGCCGTCGGCGCGCAGGTGCTCCACGCGCCCGCTGTCGAGCAGGTGCTGCGCGAGCGGACCGTTGTCGATGCTGATCACGCGCACGCCCTGGCGCATCAGCACCCAGCTCCAGCCGCCCGGTGCGGCGCCGAGGTCGGCGGCGTGCATGTTCTCCTTGAACCACGCCTCGCGTTCGTCCCTGTCGAGCAGCGTGAGCAGCGCCTCCTCGAGCTTGAGTGCGGAGCGGCTCGGCGCCTGCGGGTTCGCGCGCAGGCGCGGGATGCCCATCGGGAACGGACTCGAATCGACGGGATCGGCGATCGCGAGGTGCGCACGGTCGCCTGTCTCGAGCAGCACGTGCAGGCGCGGCCGTGCGGGCGAATCGATGTGCGTCAGCCAGCCGGCCTCGCGCAGCGCGGGACGCAGTGCGTTGCCGAGCGCGCGCGCGAGGCCCGCGAGCGGGCGACCCTCGTCGCTGTCGGCGTGCTCGACGTGCACTTCGCCGAAGCGCAGCGCGGGCGTGCCGAGGGCGTGCGCCATCGCGTCGACGATCGCGCCGACGCGGTCGGGCTTCGCGCCCACCGTCGCGCCGAGCGTCGGCAATTCCGCGAAGGCGACGAGCTTCTGCCGCGCGAAGATGATGTCGCGCAGCGGCAATGCCTGCGAGAGCGCATCGGCGTCCTCGCAGACGTAGCGCACGAAGCCGCTGCCGCGGTCGGTGCGCGGGTAGCCGGCGAAACCGGCCGCGCCCGCGCGCTCGGCGAGCTCTGCGGCGAGTTCGGGCTCGAAGCCGGCGCGGCAGTATGCGAGCAGGGCGGGCTGCGCGATCGCGCCGGTCGCGGCCATCAGTAGCGGCTGCCGCCGGCCGACGAATACATGCGCAGCACGTCGCAGGCGGCCTCGCGCTGGACGTCGCGCACCACGGCGATGCCGCGTCGCTCGAGTTCGCCGATCCAGTCCGCCGGCAGCGGGCCCTCGTCGAATTCGGTGAGCGCCTCGACGTCCTCGCTGCGCGCGCCGATCAGCAGGCGGTCGATGCCGGCCCAGACCGTCGCGCCGTAGCACTGGCAGCACGGCTGGGCGGAGGTCGCCAGCGTGATCGGGCCGATGCGTTCGCCCGGCGCGACCTCGTTGAGCCGCGGCCGTTGCGTGCGCTGCTGCGCGAGCATGTAGGCCATCGTCTCCGCATGCGCGACCGAGCACGCGTGCGGCAGCACGCGGTTCACGCCGACGGCGATGATGCGGTCATCCGGCCCGAATACCGCGGCGCCAAACGGGCCGCCCGAGGCGGCTTCCACATTGCGCCGCGACAGGTCGACGGCCAGCGCGACCTTGGCATCGTCGCCGGTGTAGGCGCGCGTCGTATCGACCGCCTCGTGCACCCACGCCGGCAGCGTGAGGTGGACCTGGGCGTACAGCATCATCGTCATTGCGTGACCGCGTTGGAGGCGCTGCGGCAGGTGCCGGCGGCGCAGGTGCAGGACTGGACGTCCTCGAAACCGCAGACGGACGACAGCCCGCGCGCGGCGCAGTCGGCCTGCACGGCGGCGGGGTCGACCTTCGCGCCCTTGTTGACGCAGGCGGGCTTGGCGCCGCAGCAGCTGCCGACGTTCTTGACGACGCAATCGGCGTCGCTGCGGCAGCTCATGTCGAGCCTCGGCAGGTCGGGCCGCGCGGGCAGCACCTGCGGCGGCAGCGGCTTGCTCATCGGCGGCGCGGGCTTGGTGCGGCCGGGAATGCCGATGGGCGGCGCCGGCGCGGGGCGTGCATCCGCGGGCGGCGTGGCCTCGTTCGACGTCGCATCGGCGCGGGCCGGTGCGGATGCCAGCGACGACGCGACGGTGGCCTGCGGTTCCGTCACCGACGGCGAACGCGCGCAGCCTGTGAGCGCGGTGGCGGCGATCAGCGCGGCAAGGACGAGGGCACGCATGGGCGTTCTCCGGGTGGGGGCACTCAAGCCTTGCCCGCCCAGGTGTCGCGCAGCGTGACGCTGCGGTTGAACACCGGGCGCGCCGCCGAATGGTCGTAGCGGTCGGCGACGAAGTAGCCGATGCGCTCGAACTGGAAGCTGGTCTCGGGCGCGGCCTGCGCGGCCGACGGCTCCACGTAGCCCGTCACCACGCGACGCGACTCGGGGTTCATGTAGTCGCGGTACGTCTTGCCGTCCTCGTCGGTGTCGGGGTTCGGCACGGTGAACAGCCGGTCGTACAGGCGGATCTCCGCTTCGATGGCATGCTTCGCGCTGACCCAGTGGATCGTGCCCTTGACCTTGCGGTTCGCGCCTTCCATGCCGGGGCGCGATTCGGGATCGAGCGTGCAGCGCACTTCGACCACGCGTCCGTCGGCATCCTTGATCACCTCGTCGCAGCGCACGATGCCCGCGCCACGCAGGCGCACGTCGCCGCCGACGGTGAGGCGCTTGAAGCCCTTGGGCGGCACTTCCTCGAAATCCTCGCGTTCGATCCACAGCACGTTCGAGAACGGCACTGTGCGTTCGCCCGCGGCTTCGTCCTTCGGATGGTTCGAGAACGTCAGTGATTCCTCGTGCCCGTCCGGAAGGTTGGTGATGACGAGCTTCAGCGGATCGACGACGCCCATGCGGCGCTGCGCGCTCGCGTCGAGGTCGTCGCGCAGCGCGCCTTCGAGGATCGAGATGTCGAGCAGCGAGTTCTGCTTGGAGATGCCGACGCGGTCGACCATCAGCTTCAGCGCGCCCGGCGTGTAGCCACGGCGGCGGATGCCCTGCAGCGTCGGCATGCGCGGATCGTCCCAGCCGTCGACCAGGCCGTCGCTCACCATCGCGAGCAGCTTGCGCTTGCTCATCACCAGGTAGTTGAAGTTCAGGCGCGAGAACTCGATCTGGCGCGGCTTAGCGGCCTCGCGCGGGAAGCCCTTGTCGAGCAGCGGCTTCAGCAGCTCCGGATGGTCGACGAGGTCGACCTTGTCCACGCACCAGTCGTACAGCGGGCGGTGGTCCTCGAACTCCAGCGTGCACAGCGAATGCGTGATGCCTTCAATCGCATCGCTGAGCGAATGCGCGAAGTCGTACATCGGATAGATGCACCACGCGTTGCCGGTGTTCTGGTGCTCGACGTGCTTGATGCGGTACAGCGCCGGATCGCGCAGGTTGATGTTGCCGCTGGCCATGTCGATCTTCGCGCGCAGCGTGCGCGCGCCGTCGGCGAACTCGCCGGCGCGCATGCGGCGGAACAGGTCGAGGTTCTCCTCGACGCTGCGATCGCGGAACGGCGAGGGGCGGCCCGGCTCGGTCAGCGAGCCGCGGTATTCGCGCACCTGCTCGGCGGTGAGGTCGTCGACGTACGCATCGCCCTGCGCGATGAGCTTCTCCGCCGCGAGGTAGAACACCTCGAAGTAGTCCGACGCATGCCGCAGCGCATGCCACTCGAAGCCGAGCCAGCGCACGTCGTCCTGGATGGCGCGCACGTACTCGGGGTCTTCCTTTGCCGGGTTCGTGTCGTCCAGGCGCAGGTTGCAGCTGCCGCCGAACTCGGCCGCGATGCCGAAGTCCAGGCAGATCGCCTTCGCGTGGCCGATGTGCAGGTAGCCGTTGGGCTCGGGCGGGAAGCGCGTGCGGATCGCCCGGTGCTTCCCGCCCGCGAGGTCCTCGCGCACGATCTGGCGGATGAAGTCGTTCTTGACCCCGGCAGCAACCGCGGCGTTCTCGGGCGTACTGGACATTCGGGCTTGCAACCACGTGGGGAAGCCCGCAGTTTAGCGAAGAAGGCCGTGCCGGCCGCTCCGGAACGCCCATGAAACCGGTCTACGACGCCGCGAACCTCATCGACGCGCACCTCGTCCGGCATGCGCTGGAGGACGCCGGCATCCCGGTATTCATCCGGGGCGAGGCCCTGACGGGCGGCATCGGCGAGTTGCCCGTGCACGGCATGCTGCAGGTCTGCGTGCCGGACACCGCCTGGCCCGTGGCGGACGCCGTCGTGCGCGCTCTGGAATTCGGCCAGCCGCCCGAGCCCGACGGTGAGGCCGGCTGGGACGCCGGACTCGCTCCCGCCTGAGGCATCCGTCGCCGCGCCGGCGACGTATCCCCATGCATCCGACGCGGCATTCGCGGGTCGGATGCCATCGTGACCATGCCGGCCGTCGCGGCCGAGGAGTCCGTCATGCTCGAGAAGTTGTTGGGAATCGGTGCCTACAAGCAGCGCATGCCGCGCGCGGGCGAGGCGCTGCCGGGGCGCGAAACGCCGATGCCCGTCCGCAACGCGCACCACGTCCACGGCCGGCCGCTGCAGGGCGATTTCGCCGGCTTCGAGCAGGTGCAGTTCGGCCTAGGTTGCTTCTGGGGAGCCGAGCGGCTGTTCTGGACGATGCCGGGCGTGCACACCACGGCCGTGGGGTACGCGGGCGGCGACACGCCCAACCCGACCTACCGCGAGGTCTGCAGCGGCCAGACCGGCCATACGGAAGCGGTGCTCGTCGTGTACGACCCCGCGAAGGTGACGTTCGCCGCGCTGCTGAAGGCGTTCTGGGAGGGCCACGACCCCACGCAGGGCATGCGCCAGGGCAACGACGTCGGCACCCAGTACCGCTCCGCGATCTACTGCACGACGCAGGCGCAGTACGACGCCGCGACCGCGAGCCGCGATGCCTACCAGGCGCGCCTGCGGGACGCGGGCCTCGGTGAGATCACGACGGAGATCCGCTACCCGGCGCCGACGTTCTACTACGCCGAGGACGACCACCAGCAGTACCTGTCGAAGATTCCGAACGGCTACTGCGGCCTCGGCGGCACCGGGGTGAGCTGTCCGGTGGGTGCGGGCGTCGACGCGGCCTGAGGCCTCACAGTGTCCGCAGCGAGCACGCGTAGACGATTTCGCAGGCGCCCTCGCCGCTGTCGTCGCGCGCGGTCGAGCTGCGCCAGGCCCAGCCGTCCGGTGCGTCGGCCTCCACCAGCCAGCCGTCGATGCGCACGCGATCGCCTTCGCGCACCATCGCGAGCGCGCGGGCGACGTTCGTGCTCGCGGGAATCACGTGCACGTTGGCGCTGGAGCGGACGATCTCGCCGACGGGGATCGGCGGCGCGTCGCTCCAGCGGTACAGGTACCAGCGGCCCGACTGCGAGATCTCCAGCCGCGACAGCACGGCCTCGTCGCGCATGCGCCCCCAGCCGAGCGCGAGGTCGGTGGGGGAGAGGTCGCTCTCGCGGCCGCTCTCGTAGTCCCGGCGCGCCAGCACGCGGGCGTCGATGCTGAAACCCGCAAGCGGCTGCAACGTGGCCGGCCGGAGCCGGAACGGCGCGAGCGCCGACGGCACCGCACTCTGCAGCGGCGCGCCGAACGCCGGTACCGCGGGCGGCATCGGGCAGTTCACCGTCGCGCCGGGGGCGGGCTCGGCCACGCGCGCGCGGCGCGGCCCGAGCGGCGATCGCCACCAGCCGACGAGCGCCACCAGCAGCAGCAACGCGACGACGCCGCGACGCACCCGGCGTCAGCCCTTGCGTCGCCGGGCCGGCACCGCCGACGGCGGCGCGAGCAGGTGCGGCGGAATCTGTCGGAACACGGCCGCGAGCTGCACGAGAAACGCGTCCATCGCCGAGCTACGACGCCAGACCATCGCGATGCGACGGTGCGGTGCCTCGCCCGCGAACGGCACCAGCGCGATGTCGGGCGAGGCCGGCACCGGCGGCTGCACGGCGAGCATGGGCAGTAGTGTCATGCCGACGCCCGCCGCGACCATCTGGCGCAGCGTCTCCAGCGAGGTCGCGCGGAAACCCTCGCGCTCGCCCGCACCGGCGAGGCGGCAGACGTCGAGGGCCTGGTCGCGCAGGCAGTGGCCTTCCTCGAGCAGCAGCAGGTCGGCGTCGCGCAGGTCGTCCTCGGCGAGCGGGGCCTTCGACGCCATCGGATGACCCTGCGGCACCGCGAGCACGAACGGCTCGTCGAACAGCGGTTCGATGCGCAGTTGGTCGTCGTGCACCGGCAGCGCGAGGATGCCGACGTCCAGCCGGCCGTCGCGCAGGCGCTGCAGGACGACGTCCGTCTTCTCCTCGACGAGCAGCAGCTCCAGGCGCGGGAAACGCTCGCGCACCTTCGGCAGCACGTGCGGCAGCAGGTAGGGGCCGAGCGTGGGGAACAGGCCGAGCCGGACACTGCCGGCCTCGGGGTCGCGGCTGCGGCGTGCCAGTTCCGACATTGCGTCGACCCCGGCGATCACGCCGCGCGCGCTCGGCGATCTCGATGCCGATCGGCGTGAGCATGACGCGGCGCGGCGCGCGCTCGATGAGCGTCACGCCGAGCTCGTCCTCGAGCTTGCGGATCTGCGTAGACAGCGTGGGCTGGCTGACGAAGCTCGCCGCCGCCGCACGCCCGAAATGGCGGTGCTCGGCGAGGGCGACGAGGTATTTCAGGTCACGCAGGTTCATGCGTCGATGGTAGGGCCCGCCGTGAGGGGCCGCCATGCGTCAGGCCGCGGCGACCTGCGCGTTTTCCGCGGGTGCGGACGTGCGGATCAGGTGGTCGAACGCGCTCAGCGCCGCGGTCGAGCCCGCACCCATCGCGATGACGATCTGCTTGTACGGCACGGTGGTCGCGTCGCCGGCTGCGAACACGCCCGGCAGGTTCGTCGCGCCGCGGTCGTCGATGACGATCTCCCCGCGCGGGCTGAGCGCGACCGCGCCCTTCAGCCATTCGGTATTGGGCAGCAGGCCGATCTGCACGAACACGCCTTCCAGCTCGATGGTGCGCAAGGCGCTCGACGCGCGGTCCTTGAGCACGAGCCCGGTCACCTTCGCGCCGTCGCCCAGCACCTCGGTGGTCTGGCCGTTCACCACGACCTCGACGTTCGGCAGGCTGCGCAGCTTGCGCTGCAGCACCTCGTCGGCGCGCAGCTTCGTATCGAATTCGATCAGCGTGACGTGCGCGACGATGCCGGCGAGATCGATCGCCGCCTCGACGCCGGAGTTGCCGCCGCCGATCACCGCCACGCGCTTGCCCTTGAACAGCGGGCCGTCGCAGTGCGGGCAGTAGGCGACGCCCTTGTTGCGGTACTGCTCCTCGCCGGGCACGCCCATCTGGCGCCAGCGCGCGCCGGTCGAGAGGATCACGCTCTTCGCGCGCAGCGTCGCGCCGCTTTCCAGCTCGACGCCGACCAGCCCGTCCGCGCCCGCGGCGTGCAGCTTGGTCGCGCGTTGCAGGCCCATCACGTCGACCTCGTACTCGCGCACGTGCTGCTCGAGCGCGGCGGCGAGCTTGGGGCCTTCGGTGTACGGCACCGAGATGAAGTTCTCGATCGCCATGGTGTCCAGCACCTGGCCACCGAAACGCTCGGCGACCACGCCCGTGCGGATGCCCTTGCGCGCGGCGTAGATCGCCGCGGCCGCGCCGGCCGGGCCGCCGCCGACGACGAGCACGTCGAACGTTTCCTTCATCGCGAGCGAGGCCGCCGCACGCGATGCCGCGCCGGTGTCGAGCTTCGCGACGATCTGCTCGACCGTCATGCGGCCCTGGTCGAACGGCTGGCCGTTGAGGTGGATCGTCGGCACCGACATGATCCCGCGCGCCTCGACCTCGTCCTGGAAGAGCGCGCCGTCGATCGCCACGTGCTTGATGTTCGGGTTCAGCACGCTCATGAGGTTGAGCGCCTGCACCGTGTCCGGGCAGCTCTGGCAGGACAGCGACATGTAGGTCTCGAAGCGGTACTCGCCTTCCAGCGCGCGCACCTGCGCGACCACCTCGTCCTCGACCTTCGGCGGATGGCCGCCGACCCACAGCAGCGCGAGCACCAGCGAGGTGAACTCGTGGCCGAGCGGGATGCCCGCGAAGCGCACGTCGATGTCGGTGCCGGCACGCACGATCCCGAACGACGGCCGGCGGGCGTCGTCGTCGGTGCGCTCGTAGGTCACCTTGTCGTTGAGTGCGGCGATGTCGCGCAGCAGGCCTTCGAGCTCGCGCGAGGCGTCGGAATCGTCCAGCGAGGCCTCCAGCCGGATCGGCTGCTGGAGCCGCTCGAGGTACGCGGAAAGTTGGGACTTGAGGCTGTCGTCGAGCATGGCGCGGCCCTCCACGGGGGATGTGGAATCAGGTTCAGGTGCTTGCGGAAGGCCTCGCCGCGCGAGGCCTCGCGAAAGCATCCGCGTCGACGCGTGGCCCGGGCGTGCAAGCGCCCGGGCCCGCGGTGGGTCAGATCTTGCCGACGAGGTCCAGCGACGGCTTGATCGTGTGCGCGCCCTGCTGCCACTTGGCCGGGCAGACCTCGCCGGGGTGTTCGGCGACGTACTTGGCGGCCTTGAGCTTGCGCAGCGCTTCCTTCATGTCGCGCGCGATCGCGTTGTCGTGGATCTCGTACGCCTTGATCACGCCTTCCGGGTTGACGATGAACGTGCCGCGCAGCGCCAGGCCTTCCTCGTCGATGTGCACGTCGAACGCCTTGGTCAGCGCATGCGTCGGGTCGCCGACCAGCGGGAACTTCGCCTTGCCCACGGCCGGCGACGTCTCGTGCCAGACCTTGTGCGAGAAGTGGGTGTCGGTGGTGACGATGTAGACCTCGGCGCCGTTGGCCTGGAACTCGGCGTAGTTGTCGGCGGCGTCCTCGACTTCCGTCGGGCAGTTGAAGGTGAACGCGGCCGGCATGAACACGATCACGGACCAGTGGCCGTGCAGGCTCTTGTCCGAGACCTCGATGAACTTGCCGTTGTGGAAGGCGTTCGCCTTGAACGGCTTGACCGGGGTGTTGATCAGCGACATCGCGTGCTCCTGTTGGGGGAGGAAATGAACAGGGGAGCATCCTAGTCCGACCGGGCGAATCCATCAAATCGATTGCCGCGATCATATTCATAGCTGCTGCTTATCAAAGAAGGGGCAGTTGGCGTGGCCATCCGGGACTTTCGACATACGTACGGAATCGCCCCCGCCGCTTAGGCTCGGGGATTCGCCCAGGGGAACCCCAGATGATCCGACCGCGCCGCCATGTCCTCGCCCTCGCGCTTTCGCTGGCCGCCGCCGGCGCCGCGCAGGCCGCCGACACGCCCGTTCCCACCGGCCCGCTGCCGCGCACGGTCGTGCCGTCGCTGGTCCGGCTCGAGCTGAAGATCGACCCGAAGCAGGCCGGCATGTCCGGCACCACGCGCATCGACGCGGACGTCGCCGAACCGACCGACACGGTGTGGATGCACGGCCGCGGGCTGACCATCCGCAGCGCGCAGGCGACCGTGGGCCGCAGGAAGATCCCGCTGACGGTGAGCGAGGTCGACCCGTCCGGCGTGCTCAAGCTGGTGTCCAGGACGCCGCTGCCGGCCGGCAAGGCGAGCTTCGACATCGCCTTCGACGCGCCCTACGGCCAGCTGCAGGGCGCCTACAAGGTCAAGCCCGACGGCCGCGATTACGTCATGACGCAGATGGAACCGCTCGGCGCGCGCACGGCGTTCCCGTCGTTCGACGAGCCCAGCTTCAAGCAGCCGTGGGAAATCACCCTGGTGGTGCCGCAGGACGACGTCGCCGTCGCCAATGCGATGGAGGACAAGACCGAGAACCTGCCGGGCGGCTGGAAGAAGGTCACGTTCAACCGCACCGAGGCGATCCCCAGCTATCTCGTCGCGTTCGCGGTGGGGCCGTGGGACGTCGTCACCGGACCGGCCATCGCGCCGAACGGGTCGCGCACGGCGCCGATCCGCCTGCGCGGCGTGGCGGCGAACGGGCAGGGCGGCCGCATGAAGTACTCGCTGGCGCACACGCCCGAGATCGTCACCGCGCTGGAGAACTACTTCGGCATCCCCTATCCGTTCGACAAGCTCGACAACCTCGCGGCGCCGGATTTCTGGGCGGGCGCGATGGAGAACCCGGGCCTGATCGCGTACCGCGATTCGCTGATGTTCCCCGACGAGACCTCGTCGGTCGGCCGCCGCCAGTCGTTCTTCGGCACCAGCGCGCACGAGCTCGCGCACCAGTGGTTCGGCGATCTCGTCACCATGCGCTGGTGGGACGACCTCTGGCTCAACGAAGGCTTCGCCACCTGGATGGGCAACAAGATCCACGGGCAGGTGCAGCCGCAGGCGCATACCGACCGCGGCCTGCTGGAAGGCGCGATCGGCGCGATGGGCGCCGACAGCCTCGCCTCCACGCGCCGCATCCACGAGCCGATCCGCGACTACCGCGACGTGGAATCCGCGTTCGACGGCATCACCTACCAGAAGGGCGGCGCCACGCTCGCGATGTTCGAGCGCTACATCGGCGAGGAGAAGTTCCGCCAGGGCATCCGCAACTACCTGAAGGCGCACGCGCGCGGCAACGCCACCAGCGCGGACCTCATCAACGCCGTCGCCGCGCAGAGCGACGATCCGGCCGCGGTGTCGAAGGCGTTCTTCAGCTTCATCGACCAGCCGGGCGTGCCGTACGTGACGGTGAACCTGGACTGCTCGGGCAAGGTGCCGGCGCTGGACATCACGCAGCAGCGCTACGTGCCGATCGGCTCGACCGCCAAGGCCGACCAGGCCTGGGGCATTCCGATGACGATCCGCTACGCCGACGGCACGACCGTGCGCGAGCAGAAGTCGCTGGTCACCGGCGCCAGATCGCGCGTTGAGCTCGCCCAGGCCACGAGCTGCCCGACGTGGGTGATGCCCAACGGCTACGGCGCGGGCTACTACCGCTTCGCGCTGTCGCCGAAGCTGCAGGCCTCGCTCAACGACGCCTTCGCCTCGCTCGACGAGCGCGAGCAGCGCATGGCCGCCGACTCCGTGACCGCCGCCTACGGCGCCGGTACCGTGACGCCGTCGCAGCTGCTCGCGGCACTGCCGCGGTTCGCGAGCGCCAACGTTCGCCAGACCGCCACCGCCGGCATGGGCGCGACGGGCTGGATGAGCGAACACCTGCTGTCCGACGAGAAGGCGCGCGACGCGTTCCATTCGAAGGTCGCGGCGATCTACCGCCCGCGGCTGACGTCGCTGGGCCTCGCTCCGAAGGCGGGCGAATCGGATGACGACGCGCTGCTGCGCAGCTCGCTCGTCGACTTCTTCGCGACCGAGCTGAAGGATCCGGCGGTCCGCAAGGAGATGAACCGCGTCGGCCGCCAGGTGCTCGGCCTGGACAGCGACGGCCAGCTGCATGCCGACGCCGTGGCCAAGGACCTGCGCGACACCGCGCTCGTCGTGGCCCTGCAGGAAGGCGGCGCCGCCGCGTTCGACGTGGCCGAGAAGCAGTTCCGCGCCAGCCAGGACGCCATCCTGCGCAGCGAGCTGCTGGCCGCGATGAGCGCCACGCACAACCCGGCGCTCGACGAGCGTTCGCGTGCGCTGGTGTTCGAGAAGGGCCTGCTGCGCCGGAACGAGATCTTCCCGGCGGTGGGCGGCCAGCTCGACAACGCGGCGGGGCGCACCGCACTGCGTGCCTGGACGGACGCCCATTTCGCCGAGCTCGAGGCGCGCCTCGCCCCGGCGGGCGCCGCGCTGGTCGGCGTCTACGCGGCGGGCATGTGCAGCGATGCCGAGGCCGACGCGCTGGTGGCGAAGTTCGAGCCGCGGATGGAAAAGGTGGAAGGCGGTCCGCGCGAGCTCGAGCAGACGGTGGAGGCCATCCGGCTCTGCGCCGCCCAGCAGAAGGCCCGCGCCGGGATGCCGCTCGACTTCGTCGCGCGCTGACGCGGTCGAAGGCCTGCGACGGGCGGCTCCGGCCGCCCGTCGTCGTTTCCGGGCACCCCGGGTCGACCGCTCGTCGTCCTGCTGACCCGCGGCGTCACCCGGGCGTTACCGTGTCGCCCGCCGTGCCCCTTGCCGGTCCCGACCACGCGATCCCGCCGGTCGGCGGCGCGGGATTTGCATGGCGCAGGACGGACTTCGGGGCCGACGATGGAGCTCATCCGCCAACTGGACACCGCGACGCTGGCGTTCGTCACCGGGCTGGCGGGCTTCCTGCTCGCCGCGACGATGGCGGGCATCCGCCTGGCCGGCATGCGCAGCGTGGCGCTCGCCTACTGGGGCCTCGCGGGGCTGACCTTCGGGCTCGGCTACCAGCTCGGGCACCTGTTCCTGACCGTGGGCATGGGCGTGTCGGCGCCGGTCGCGCTAACCGTCGCCAACGCGCTGATCACGACGATGCACGTCCTGCTGCTGGCCGGCGTGCGCGCGCACCTCGGGCGACCCACGCACCTCGTCCCGCTGCTCGCCGTCTCCGCCGCGCTGATGGTGGTCGGCAACGTCTGGCTGGACATGACCGCCGACCTGCGTACGCGCGTGCTGGTGCTGTCCGGGTTCTACCTTGCGCTCGACTTCGCTTCGGGCGTCACGCTGTGGCGGGCGCGCGGCGAACGCCAGTTCCAGCGCCTGGCCGCCTGCGTGTTTTTCTTCAACGGGGCGTTCCTGGCGCTGCGCTTCGTCTACAGCGCGGTGACCCACGGGCTGACGACCTCGTTCGTCAACGATCCCTTCCAGATCCTGTTCTTCCTCGTCAGCCTGGTGTTCGTCTACGTGCTCACGCTGGCGCTGGCATTGCTGATGTTCCGCGGCAAGGAAGTGGAGCTGCGCCGACTGGTGCACCGCGACCCGCTGACCGGCCTGTTCAACCGCCGCTCGCTGTTCGAGCATGCGGCGCGCGAGCAGGCGCGTTGCGAGCGCTACGGCACGCCGCTGTCGCTGGTCATGCTCGACATCGACGGATTCAAGGCCGTCAACGACACCTACGGCCACGGGGCCGGCGACGACGTCATCTGCGAGACCGCCGCGCGCATCGCGCTCGCGCTGCGCGATGTCGACACCGCGTTCCGCCTCGGCGGCGAGGAGTTCCTCATCCTGTTGCCGTCCACCCTGCTCGACGACGCCGTGGCCGTCGCCGAGCGGCTGCGGCTGGCGGTGTCGGACGCGCCCGTTCCGGCGATCGGCCGACAGGTCACGGCGAGCTTCGGCGTGACCGAACTGGCGCGTGGCCGCGAGGACTGGGAGATGGCGATGCGCCGCGCCGACACCGCGCTCTACCGCGCGAAGGACGAAGGGCGCGACCGCGTGTTCGCGATGTCGCCGCCGGCGCCGGACGCGCGCGCGCCGAACGTGGCCGAAGCGCTCGATCTACCATAGCGATCCCTTCCCGCCGGAGCCGCCGCATGCGGATCGACGCGCTGCTGCGCGAGGCACGCGCCCGACTGGACGGCGGCGAGGCCGAGCTGCTGCTCGCGCACGTGCTCGGCCACTCACCGGCCTGGCTGTTCGCGCACGGCGACGACACCGCCGACGACGCGCTGCAGGCCGAATTCCGCCGGCTCGTCGATCGGCGCGTGGCGGGCGAGCCGGTGGCCTACCTCGTCGGGCGGCGCGGTTTCTGGACGTTCGATCTCGACGTCGGCCCCGCCACCCTGATCCCGCGGCCGGAAACCGAACTTCTGGTGGAACTCGTGCTCGAGCGGCTGCCGCCGGGCGCCGTCGACGTCGCCGACCTCGGCACCGGCAGCGGCGCGATCGCGCTGGCGGTAGCGAAGGAACGGCCGGCCGCGCGCGTGGTCGCCACCGACGCCAGCGCCGATGCGCTCAGCGTCGCCCGCTGCAATGCCGCGCGACTCGGCCTCGACCGCGTGAGGTTCCTGCTGGGCGACTGGTACGCGCCGCTGGCGGGTGCGCAGTTCGACCTGATCGCCAGCAACCCGCCCTACATCGCCGAAGGCGATCCGCACCTCGCGCGCGGCGACCTGCGCCACGAGCCGCCGACGGCGCTCGCGTCCGGCGTGGACGGGCTGGACGCCATCCGCATCCTCGCAGCCGGCGCGCGCGCGCACCTTCGGCGCGGCGGTTGGCTGCTCGTCGAGCATGGCTTCGACCAGGGCGAAGCCGTGCGCGCGCTGCTGGCGGGCGCCGGCCTGCGCGACGTGTCGACCGCGCGCGACCTCGAGGATCGCGATCGCGTCACGCTCGGTCGCGCACCATGACCAACGGGACGGTGCGGCTCGGCCGACCGCCGGCCTAGACTTCCCGTTTCCCCGCACAAAGACCGTCGCCCATGCGCAGCCTCTATCCCGAGATCGAACCGTTCGACAGCGGCATGCTGCAGGTCGACGACCGCCACACGCTCTACTGGGAACAGTGCGGCAATCCGGACGGCAAGCCGGTGGTGATCCTGCACGGGGGCCCCGGCGGCGGGTGCAGTCCGAAGATGCGGCAGTTCCATGACCCGTCGAAGTACCGCATCGTGCTATTCGACCAGCGCGGATCCGGCCGCTCGACGCCGCATGCCGACCTCGTCGACAACACGACGTGGCACCTCGTCGCCGACATCGAAACGCTTCGCGAGAAGCTCGGCATCGAGCGCTGGCAGGTATTCGGCGGCTCGTGGGGTTCCACGCTCGCGCTCGCCTACGCGCAGACGCATCCGCACCGCGTCACCGAACTCGTGCTCCGCGGCATCTTTATGCTGCGCCGCTGGGAGCTCGAATGGTTCTACCAGGAAGGCGCGTCGCGGCTGTTCCCCGAAGCCTGGCAGCAGTACCTCGCGGCGATCCCGCCGGGCGAGCGCCACGACCTGATCGGCGCCTTCCATCGCCGCCTGACCAGCGACGATGCGCCCACGCGGCTGGCCGCTGCGCGCGCCTGGAGCGTCTGGGAAGGCGCGACCTCGTTCCTGCACTACGACCCGGCGTTCACCGCCGCGCATGACGAGCCGGAGTTCGCGCTCGCGTTCGCACGCATCGAGAACCACTACTTCGTGCACGGAGGCTTCTTCGAGGTCGATGACCAGTTGTTGCGCGATGCCCCGCGCATCGCGCACATCCCGACCTTCATCGTGCACGGCCGCTACGACGTGGTCTGCCCGGTGCAGAACGCCTGGGACCTCAAGCAGGCGCTCCCGCAGGCGGAGCTGGTGATCTCTCCGGCCTCGGGCCACTCGGCCTTCGAGGTCGAGAACATCGACGCACTGGTGAGCGCGGCGGATCGCTTCGCGGGCTGATGCGGGCGTAAGGAACGAAAAAGGCGAGCCGCGGCTCGCCTTTTTTTCGCGCGGGCCGGCTCAGTAGGCCGGCGCGCGGTGCCAGGCCCAGGCGGTTTCGATGATCGGCTCGATCCGGTCGAACTTCGGCGTCCAGCCCAGCTTCTCGCGCGCGAGGCCGCTCGAGGCCACGAGCACCGGCGGATCGCCCGCGCGACGGGCGGCGACTTCGTAGGGAATGTCGCGGCCGGATACCTTGCGCGCGGCCTCGATCACTTCCAGCACGGAGAATCCGTTGCCGTTGCCGAGGTTGAAGCGGTGCGCGCCGGACTCGCGGTCCATCCAGTCCAGCGCGCGCAGGTGCGCATCGGCGAGGTCGAGCACGTGCACGTAGTCGCGCACGCAGGTGCCGTCGGGCGGGGGGTAGTCGTTGCCGAACACCTTGAGGCCCGCGCCTTCGCCGGCCGCCGCCTTGAGCGCATTCGGGATGAGGTGCGTCTCCGGCTCATGCGATTCGCCGATGCCTTCGTCGGCGGCCGCGCCGGCCGCGTTGAAATAGCGCAGCGCGACCGAGCGCAGGCCGTAGGCGTTGGCCGCGTCGGCAAGGATCCGCTCCACCATCAGCTTCGACGCGCCATACGGATTGATCGGATTCTTCGGGTGGTCCTCGTCGATCACGTCGGTGACGGGGTTGCCGAACACCGCGGCGGTCGACGAGAACACCAGGCGGTCGACGCCGTGGCGTTTCATCGCCTCCAGCATGTTGATCGTGCCCGTGACATTGTTCTGGTAGTAGGCGTAGGGGTCGGTGACGGATTCGCCGACCAGTGAGCGCGCGCAGAAGTGCATGACGGCGTCGACCTTGCGATCGAATGCGGCGTCCAGCGTTTCAGGCCTGAGGATGTCGGCGTCGACCAGCCGGCCCCAGCGCACCGCCTCGCGGTGGCCGGTGAGCATGTTGTCGAGCACGGTGACGTCGTGGCCGGCGCGCGCAAGCGCGAGGCAGGCATGCGAGCCGACGTAACCGGCGCCGCCGCAGACCAGGATGTGCATGGAGGAGTCGCTTCCGTGTGGGGAGCGCGATTCTAGGCGGCGGCGTCGTCAGCCCGTTGCGAAGATGCGTCGATGGGTCGGCCGTCGGGCTCGCGATCGAGCATCCACAACCCGCCCCAGAGCTTGAGGTCGACCTCGTAGCCTTCCGCGTGCTTGCGCATCAGCCAGGCCGGCGCTTCGGCGCGCGGCACGTGGTGCACTGTGATCTGCTCGTCCTCGGTGCCGCCGCCTTCGCCGACGCGGCGCAGGCCGGTGGCGCGCACGAACGCGATGCGCTCGCTGCTCATGCCCGACGACGTCGGCCCGACCAGCAACACGTCCACCTTCGACGCTTCCCAGCCGGTCTCCTCGACCAGTTCGCGCCGCGCGGCCTCGGCCAGGGTGTCGTCGTCGCGCTCGTCGCCGACGAGTCCGGCCGGCATCTCGATGGTCCTGCGGCCCAACGGGACGCGGAACTGCTCGACGAACAGCACCTCGTCGTCGGGCGTGGCCGCGATGATGATCACCGCCATGCCCTGGCCGTGCACGCGCTCCGCGTACTCCCAGCGGCCGCGCTGCACGAGCCGGAGCCACTTGCCTTCGTGGAGCGTGGTGAGCGGTGCGTGGCGATCGTCGGTCATGGGCGGCGGGCGGCGGATCCGGTCGCCATGCTAGACCGCGGCGGATGCGGCGGGCATGAAATCGATTCCGCAGGCGGCGTGGATGCGACGTCGCGTGAGCGGCCCGAAGCGCAGCCGCTCGCAGAGATCCAGCAGCGGCTGGCGGCGCGGCTCGCCGCGACGGAAATGCACGTCGGCGCCTTCGCAGGGCGCATGCAGCACGATCGTCGCGAGCTCGCGGCACAGCAGCGCCTGCTCGCGATGCGTGCGCAGCTGCTGCGCGGCACGCGCGGCGCCGCGGATCGACGACACGTAAGGGACTTCCTCGACGCGCCGCAGCACGTCGTCGAGCGTGCCGAAATGCGCGAGCAGCGCGGCGGCCGTCTTGGCCCCGATGCCGGGCACGCCCGGGATGTTGTCGATCGCGTCGCCGGTGAGCGCGAGGTAGTCGGCGATCTGGTCGGCCCGCACGCCGTGGCGTGCCGGCACGCCGGCCGCGCCCCAGCGCTGGCCGCGCGCGTAGTCCCACTGCTCGTCGTGATCGCCCAGCAGCTGCGAGAGATCCTTGTCGGCCGACACGATCACGCCGCGGAAGCCGTGCGCGCGGGCGGCATGCAGCGCGCTGCCGATCAGGTCGTCGGCCTCGTAATCGGTATGCGCGAGCACGGTCATGCCCATCGCGACGCAGAGCTCGCGGCAGGCGGCGAACTGGCGCTTGAGGTCGTCCGGCGCCGGGTCGCGATTGGCCTTGTAGGCGGGGTATAGCCGGTTGCGGAAGCAGGTGTCGAGCGCGTCGTCGAACGCCACCACGATGTGCTCGGGCGACGTGCGCTCCAGCAGCTCCAGCAGGAAGCGCGCGAAGCCGTGGACGGCATTAGTCGGCCAGCCCTCGGCGTCGGTGAACTCGTTGGGCATCGAGTGCCAGGCACGGAACACGTACACGCTCGCGTCGACGAGGTAGACGGTGCGGGGCGTCGTCGACGCGTCGGTCATCAGGGAATCCAGTCGGTCAGCAGCAGCGAGGGATCGGGCCGGTCGCGCTCGGGCACGGACTGGCGCATCGATCCGATGTGGATGAAGCCGGCCACGACCTCGTCGTCGGCCACGCCCAGCAGGCGGCGGATCTCGGGATCGTAGGCGGCCCAGCCGGTCAGCCAGGTGGCGCCGAAACCAAGGGCCTGCGCGGCCTGGAGCAGCGCGAAGCATACGCAGCCCGCGCTGAGCAGACGCTCACTGGCCGGGATCTTCGGATCCTCGCCCTGGTCCGCCACCACCGTGAGCACCAGCGGAGCGTGCTGGAAGCGCTGGCGATCCTTCTCGACGGCGGCATCGCTGGCCTGCGGGTCGCGCTCGCGGCTGCGCGCGGCCAGGCGGTCGCCAAGCGCGGCGCGGGCCTCGCCCGCGATGCGGATGAAGCGCCAGGGCACCCGCTTTCCGTGATCGGGAACACGCACCGCCGAGCGGAGCATCCGCAGCAGCTGCTCCGGATCGGGACCGGGTTCACACAACTGCATGGCAGGTACCGAACGTCGTGCATCGAGCACGTCCAGCGCGGTGTTTCGGCCGTTCATCGGCCCCGTTTCAGTCGCTTGGGACATGGCTCACAGATCGATGCGAAAAGGCAGGAAGTGACGCACATTGCCACTATGCTGCCTTTCCAGTCGAACCTGCGTCAGCAGCGACACTGCAGGAGCCGCACCGTGATCAGCCAGTTCCCCGATGAAGGAAACGACTCGCGCCTGGATCCGTCGCGCGTGCTCGAGGCCCTGAAGCGGCTCGCGGTGGAGCGGCTCGGAACGTTTCCGACCGTGCTGTACATCGGCGCCGAGCGCGAACTCGCGGAAGCCGGCCCCGACGCGTACCACGAGCTCGCCGGCCTGAACGTGCTGCGCGCCCGCAGCGCGTCCGACACGATGACGTTCCGGCAGCAGATCGCGCAGGGCTTCGACGAATTCCGCAACCCGTTCATCCGCGCCGGCGTGACGCTCGGGCTGATCGATGAGGAAATGATCGACCTGCACCTGCAGGCCCAGGCGCTCACCGAGATCCTGGACAAGCGTTACCAAACGCAGCTGCAGGCGATGCGCACGCAGATGGAGGAGCTCGCGCTCGCCATGCGCGTGCCCGCGGGGCCGAACCCGGTGTCGCCGAGCCGCCTCTGCGCGACGCTGATCGGTGCGATCGGCAACGCCGGCGTGTCCGAGCCGCTCGGACGGCTGCTGTTCCGCCAGTTCCAGCAGCAGCTCGTGCCGTTGCTCGATGCGCTCTATCCGAACCTCGGCGCCGTGCTCAACCGCGCCGGTTACGGCGTGAGTGCGTGGTCGCCGGCCGCGATCGCGAAGTTCGACCGCGAAGAGCCCGCGCCCGCGCCCGCTGCGCCGCCGGTCATCGAGACGCCGTATCTGCAGGCGCCGCCGCCGGTCGCTCCGGCGTACGCCGCGCCGCAGCCGTTCGCGCCGCAGTCCTTCGCGCCCCAGGCGCCGAACTATCCGCCTCAGGCACCGCTCGCCCGTTCGATCGGCGATGGCCTGCAGCGGCATTCCACCGAGCTCGAGCCGCTGCGCGAGCAGCTCCGCCTGTGGCGGATGGAACGCCAGCACGGGGGCGTGCGCTCGCTGTCCCAAGCACCGGTCGGCCTGCCGTTCGGTATGCCCGGTTATCCGGGCAGCGCCGCTGGCATGCCGGGCGGCATGGGCGGTGCGCCGCTCGGGGCCGGTGCCGGCGGTGGCTATGGCGGGTCGCCGACGCTGCGCGAATTCCAGCCGCGTGAACTCAGCAGCATCGCGTCGGTCCTGCAGGCCGAGCCGCCGGACATCTTCGCGCGCGCGCTCGGGTCCACCGGCAAGCTCTCCGAGGCGATCCGCGGCTACCTCGCCGAAGGCGCGCGCCGCCTCGGCATGCATCCCGAATACACCGCGCTGTCGGCGGACGACGAGGACGCGGTCGACATGGTCGCGCTCCTGTTCGAGTCGCTGTTCCGCACGCACGCGCTGCAGGACCGCGCCCGCCGCGTCTACGCTCGGCTCGTGCTGCCTTACCTGAAGGTGGCCATCGCCGACGATTCGATGTTCGTCGAACGCTCGCACCCGGCGCGTCGCCTGCTCGACGCGCTGACCGAGGCCTGCGAGGACAACAACGGCAGCACGCCGCAGGAGCGCGAGCTTCTGGAACGTGCGTCCGCCGTGTCGCAGCGCATCGTGGCCGAGTTCAACGAGGACCTGTCGGTCTTCGAGATGGCCTACGCCGAACTCGAGGACCTGCTGTCGCAGCAGCGTCGCCGCGTCGAGCTGCAGGAGCAGCGCGCGGCGAAGGCCAGCTACGGCCGCGAGCGCCTCGGTCAGGCGCGCATGCGCGCCGACGTCGTGCTGCAGCGACGACTGGCGCAGACGCCGCTCACGCAGGCGGTCGGCGATTTCCTGGTCACGCCGTGGCGCCACCACCTGGTGCAGACGCTGCTGCGCGACGGCGAGGACTCGGTGCGTTTCCGCGAGGCGATCGCGATGGGCGATGCGCTCGCCGACGCCGACGGTCTGGCGGCGCGCGCCCAGGGCGATGCGCTGGTGCGCCAACTGCTCGCGCTTGAGGAACCGCTGACCGAATGCCTCGCCTCGTCGGGCCTCGACGCCACCGCGGCCAGCCACGGGCTCGCGGGCATCGTGCGCGGCCTGGCCGATCCGGATGCCTCGCGCCGCGTGCGGCCGATGCCGCCGCCGGTCCGCGACGAGCCCGAACAGGAGAGCCGCCTCTGGCTCGCCGGCGGCACCGACACGCTGCACGCCGATCCGCACTGGGTGGCGAAGATCCGCGCGCTCGAAGTCGGCGCATGGCTGCGCCTCTCCGACGCGCAGGGCGAGCCGGTGTCGGCGAAGGTCGCGTGGGTGAGCCCGCTCACCTCGCGCCTGCTGCTCGTGAACCGTCGCGGCATGCGCGTGCTCGCCGCGAGCGTCGAGGAACTGGCGGTGCTGGCGGCCGATGGCCGGCTGGTGATCGCGGCCGGGCAGTCGCCTTTCGAGGCGGCGATGGAGCAACTGAAGGTGCAGATCCGCAGCGCGGGCTGACGCCTTGGTCGAGTCGCAGACAAAGCCCCGCTCCGGCGGGGCTTTTCCGTTCTGGCAACCGGCGCACGTGGCGCGGCGTGCGTCGACGCCGCCCGCGAAGCCCGTTCGCGATCGCCCTCCGACCGCGCTGCGATCCATCGGGCCGTCGACCGGACGCTGGATCGCGCGCCGCCCACGCCCGGCGGCATGGCATAGGATGCGACGACGCCCTAACGGAGCATTCGCATGACGGCAGTGACGGTCGGCATCCTGCGCGAGCGCGCGCCCGGCGAACGGCGCGTGGCCGCCACGCCCGAGACGGTACGGAAGCTGGTGGCGCGCGGCGCACGCGTGGTCGTCGAGCCCGGTGCCGGCGCGGCTGCGGGATTCCTCGACGCCGCCTATGCGGAAGCCGGCGCGACGTCGCAGCCGCCCGCCGGCATCATCGCCGGCAGCGACGTGCTTCTGGCGGTGCAATCGCCTCCGGACGACGTGCTGGACGCGCTGAAGCCGGGCGCGGTCGTGGTCGGCCTGCTGGCGCCGCAGGCGTCGGACTCGCGCGCCGCGCGCATCCGCGACCGCGGCCTCGTCGCCTTCCCGCTCGAACGCCTGCCGCGCACCACGCGCGCGCAGTCGATGGACGTGCTGAGTTCGCAGGCGGGCATGGCGGGCTACAAGGCCGTGCTGATCGCAGCCACGCTGGCGCCGCGCTTCTTCCCGATGCTCACGACCGCGGCCGGCACGATCCGACCCGCGAAGGTACTGGTGATCGGCGCCGGCGTGGCGGGCCTGCAGGCCATCGCGACCGCCAAGCGCCTGGGTGCGCAGGTCGAGGGGTTCGACGTGCGCCCGGAAACGCGCGAGCAGATCGAATCGCTGGGCGGCAGGGTCCTCGACCTCGGTGTCAGTGCGGCGGGCGAGGGCGGCTACGCGCGCGCACTCACCGACGACGAGCGCGCCGAGCAGCAGAAGCGCCTCGGCGCGCATCTCGGCTCGGTCGACGTGGTGGTGTGCACGGCCGCGGTGCCGGGCCGGCCGGCGCCGAAGATCGTGACGTCGGCGATGGTCGCCGGGATGAAGCCGGGCAGCGTCATCCTCGACCTGCCGGCCGAGAGCGGCGGCAACTGCGAGGCGACGGTGCCGGGCGAGACGGTCGACGTTGGCGGCGTCACCGTGGCCGGCCCGCTCGGCCTCGCCAGCATGGGCGCGGTGCACGCGAGCGAGATGTACGCGCGCAACGTGCTCAACTTCGTCAGCCTGTTCCTCGACCAGGGCGCGCTGACGTTCGACTGGAGCGACGAGCTGCTCGCGCGCACCGTGTGGCCCGAGCGCGCGCCGGTGGAGGCCGCCGCGGCCGCGTGAGCGGCCGCGACGCCGCGCGCGTCAGCGACCGGCGGGCACGGACTGCGATTTCAGCCACTCGCGGCGCTGGTCGGGCGTCATCGTCCGCAGCTTCTCGCGCATGGCCTTCTTCTCCTCGGGCGACATCTGCCGGAAGCGCTTGAACGCGTCCTGCGCCTTCGCGCGCTCGGCCGGCGACATGCCCTGCCAGCGCGACATGCCACGGCGCGCCTGGGCGCGCTGCTCGGGCGTCATCGCCTTCCAGCGCGTGGCGTGCGACAGCATGCGTTCGCGCGAAGCGGGGTTGGCGTTCCAGCGATCGCGGATCGGCGCGATCAGCAGCTCGCGTTGCGCGGGCGTGAGGCGGTCCCAGTCGGGCAGCGCCGACGTGGACTGCGCCTGCGACGGCGCGGCGACGGCGAGCAGGGACGCGAAGGCGAGGGGCATCAGGTACTTCATGGGTCACTCCGCATTGGGCGGGCGTACGTCGCCCAGCCACAGGTAGAACTCGGGGTCTTCGGACAGGTCGGGGGCGATCGCGTCGACATCGGTGCGCGCCGCCATGCGCGTATCGACCGCCGCGGCCGGGCGTGCGGACGTCGCCACGTGCGTCTGCACGGACGGCGCCGACGCCGGTGGCCTCAGTTGCACGACCAGCGCGAGCGCGAGCCCGGCCGTGGCCATGCCGGCCCATGGCAGCAGCCCGTGGGACCGGCGCGGCGCGGCGCCCTGGAGCGCCGCGCGGCGGCGCTGCGCGAGCTGCGCCTGCACGCGTGGCGACAGCTGGTCCAGCGACTGCGCATGGACGCCGCGCAGGCGCGCATCGAATCCGTCGTCGTGGCTCATCGGAAATCCTCCAGTTGCTTCTGCAGGGCGTCGCGCGCCCGCGAGAGATGTGTCTTGACCGAGCCTTCGCTGCAGCCCATCACCTGCGCGGTCGTGCCGACGTCCAGTTCCTCCAGCACCCGCAACGTGAACGCCTCGCGCTGGCGCGCGGGCAACCGCTGCAGGGCCATGGCGAGACGCTCGTACGACTCGCGCGAGTCGTGCGTTCGCGACGGATCCGGCCCCGGATCCGCCCAGTCCACCGGTCCCTCGTCGTCCGCCGGCGGTGGCGCCAGCCACTTCAGGCGGAACGTGCGGCGGCGCTGCAGATCGATGATCCGGCTGCGCAGCACGCTCCAGAACAGCGGCGTCCATTCCGAAGCCGGACGCTGCTGGTAGCCCAGCATCTTCACCATCGCGTCCTGCACGGCGTCGAGTGCGTCCTCGCGGTGGCGCAGGCCCAGTTCGGCGAAGCGGAACGCACGGGCCGAGACGGATGCGAGGAACGCATCGAGCGTCTGCGGCTCATCGGTCCCGCCCGGCGTCGCCAGGGCCTGCGCCATCGAGGCATTCATCCGTGGCGGCGATCCCAGCGGCGGTCGAAACGATCGCCCTTGCGGTCCAGGCGCGCATCGATGCGATCGCCGCGGCGGTCGTATCGCTGCTCGAGGCGGTCGCCCTTGCGGTCGAAGCGGGCATCGGCCCGGTCGCCGTCGCGGCGCAGGCGGTCGGCCAGGCGCTCGTGGCCGGCGGCATCGGCGCGGGCGGCGCGCGCGTCGAAGCGGTGCTCGATGCGGTCGCCCTTGCGGTCGAAGTGGCGGTCCAGATGCGCGCCCCGCGCATCGAGGCGACGGTCGATGCGGTCGCCGCGGCGATCCAGGCGGTGTTCGACGCGGTCGCCGCGGTCGGTCGCGGCCTGGGCCTGCGCCATCGGCAGCAGGGCAAGAAGGGCGGGCAGTGCGTAGGCGATGAGGCGGGTCATGGCGGTCTCTCCTTGGTCGAGGTGACCCGGCGTCCCGGGATGCACTGCGCAGCACGGTAGGGAACGCGCCGGAACCGCCCCGGTTGACGCGGATACCGCCGGGTTCAGCCGTCGTTATGATGACCCCACGGGCATGACGGAGGGGAGCATGGCGGACGGGATGGTGGCGCTGTACATCTTCATGCTCGCGGCGATCGCGGGCCACGTGATCATCTCGCGGGTGCCGGTGATCCTGCACACCCCGCTGATGTCGGGCAGCAACTTCATCCACGGCATCGTGCTGATCGGCGCGATCGTGGTGCTCGGGCACGCCGACACGACGCTCGAAAAGGCGATCGGCTTCGTGGCCGTGCTGCTGGGCGCGGGCAACGCCGCGGGCGGCTACGTCGTGACCGAGCGGATGCTCGACATGTTCAAGGCCTCGAAGAAGCCGGAGAAGAAGGCGTGAGCGGCGCGGTCGATGCGCGCGTGCTGGTCGCCGCCGTCAGCTACCTGGTCGCCGCCACGCTGTTCCTGCTGGGCCTGCAGCGCATGGCCTCGCCCGTCACCGCGCGCAGCGGGATCCGCTGGGCGGGCGCGGGCATGCTCATCGCGACGGCTGCCACGTTCCTGCTGCCCGGGCTGCACAACCTGCCGTTGATCGTGTTGGCGCTGGTCATCGGCACGGCCGCGGCGTGGGTGTCCGGCAAGAAGGTCGCCATCACCGACATGCCGCAGATGGTCGCGCTCTACAACGGCATGGGCGGCGGTTCGGCCGCGGCGATCGGCGCGGTGGAGCTGCTGCGGCTCGATGCCGGCGAGCCGGCCGGGTCGCGCACGGCCGTGGCGCTGGCGGTGATCGGCGCGCTGATCGGCGCGATCTCGCTGTCCGGCTCGGTCGTCGCCTGGGCGAAGCTCGACGGGCGCATGGACAAGCGCTACACGTTCCCGGGCCAGCAGGCGTTCAACGCGCTGCTGTTCCTCGCGACGCTCGCCGCGGGCGTGCTCGCGATCCTGTGGCTCGGGCACAACGTCGACGGTACCTCGTACGGACTGGTGCCGATCGTCGCGTTCTTCGTCGGCGCGTTGCTGGTCGGCGTGCTGATGACGCTGCCGATCGGCGGCGCCGACATGCCGGTCGTGATCTCGCTGTTCAACGCGTTCACCGGCCTCGCGGTGGCGTTCGAAGGCTACGTGCTCGGTAACGAGGCGCTGATCATCGCCGGCACCATGGTCGGCGCCGCCGGCATGTTGCTCACGCGGCTGATGGCGAAGGCGATGAATCGCCCGATCAGTGGCGTGCTGTTCGGTTCGTTCGGCGGTGGCGGCGAAGCCAAGGAGATCACCGGCAGCCAGAAGCCCATCGAAGCCGGCGATGTCGCGGCGCTGATGGGCTATGCCGAGCGCGTCGTGATCGTGCCGGGCTACGGCATGGCCGTCGCGCAGGCGCAGCACAAGATCTGGGAGCTGACGCAGAAGCTCATGGATCGCGGCGTCAAGGTGAAGTTCGCCATCCATCCCGTCGCGGGCCGCATGCCGGGCCACATGAACGTGCTGCTCGCCGAAGCCGGCGTGCCGTACGACCTCATCGCCGACATGGACGACATCAATCCGGAGTTCAAGAACACCGACGTCGCGCTGGTCATCGGGGCGAACGACGTGGTGAACCCGGTGGCCAAGACCGACCCGGCGAGCCCGATCTACGGCATGCCGATCCTGGACGTCGTCGACGCGAAGAACGTGGTGGTCATCAAGCGCGGCCGCGGCACCGGCTTCGCCGGCATCGAGAACGCGCTCTTCTATGCCGACAACACGCGGATGCTGTTCGGCGACGGTGCCGAGATGGCGGCGGCGCTGGTCAGCGAGCTGAAAGCACTCGACGGCGGGCACTGATCACGGGCCCGCCGATCGCGGCGCCGACGGCGAGCGCGATCCAGATGGCATCCACCCAGCTGTTCGCGAGGCCCGCCAGCGTCAGCGCGTGGTGCGGGCCCAGCTTGGCCATCGATTCCAGCGGCGCCGTTCCGAGGGGCGCGCCGACGTTGATCGCGATGATCGCCCAGTTGGCCAGCAGCACCAGCACCAGCGTCGAGACCGTGGCCACCGCCGCGCGCGGCCCGGTGCGCAGCGCGGGCGCCAGTGACAGCACCCACAGCACGTCGACCGCGCCGACCACCGCCATGAACGAGCACTGGTGGCCCGAATACAGCGCCGCGAGCGTCCAGATCGCCGCGAAGCCGGCGACGACCACGGGCAGCAGCAGCCAGGCGAGCGCGGGTCGGGCAGGGGGCATGGGCGCATCCATCGAGCGGCCGCACAGGATAGCTGCCGGACAGGGTCGGGCCATGAAACTGGACTAGAATGGTCCGAGTTACGAGGTGCCTTCCAGCCGATGTATTCCCGATCCAGCGAACCCGTCCGCTTCGAGCGCGATTGCGCCGCCGTGCTCGTGCCGCAGGGCGAGGACGTCACCCTGCCGGCCGGCAGCGTCGGCTACATCACGCAGGCGCTGGGCGGCAGCTTCACCGTCTTCGTCGAGGGCAACCTGTTCCGGATCGCGGGCCGCGACGCCGACGCGATCGGCAAGGAGCCGCCGGCGCCGCTCGAACTGCCGGAAGGCGCGGACGATGCGGCGGTCGAGAAGCTCGTCTGGCAGCAGCTGCGCACCTGTTTCGATCCGGAGATCCCGATCAACGTGGTCGAGCTGGGGCTCGTCTACCGCGTCGACGTGCTGCCCCATCCCGAGCGGCCGGGCGAGCGGCGCGTCGACATCGAGATGACGCTCACCGCGCCCGGATGCGGCATGGGCGACGTGCTCGTGGCCGACGTGCGCGACAAGGTCGAGCTGATCCCGACCGTGGCCGAGGCGGACGTCGAGCTTGTCTTCGACCCGCCGTGGAACCGCTCGATGATGTCCGAGGTCGCCCGGCTCGAAACCGGGATGCTCTGATCCCGCGGCCGCTTCGCGGCGCGGCCGCCATGCCTGGATTGCGCGCGCCCGCCAGGCCCGCCCCCGGCCCGCTCCGCCTTCGCGCACGACTCTCCGACCCGTTTCCACCGCGCTGCGCCGACGCGCGGTCGTCGGCTGGACGGGCCTAACGCGTAAATAGTGAGCTTCCGGACACGGTTTTGACGCAATTCCTTGCTGCGCTGCAGTAAGCCGACCATCGTCCCGGACGGCGCCCAACGCGGAGCGCGGACCGAAAGTCCTTGAAAATCAACGACTAAGTTTACGTAACGTAAACCACTGGTCGGACCGGCCAAATTTTTTTCGACGATCGCGTGCGATCCGGCGCCGGCGGTTGCAACGTCGGTGTCGGGCGCGGATGGATCGCGCCCGTCCCCGACCGGGTTGCTCCCAGAACGCCAGAGCCCCGGCGCTTCGCCGTCAACCCGGCGCACCTCCCTCAAGGATCTCGTCCCGATGTCGAACTCCCGTTCGTTGTATCTGATGGCGCTGTCCCCGCTCGTCGTCGCGCTTGCCGCCGGCAGCGCGGGCGCCGCGACCCGTACCGACCTCCACAAGGTGTCGGTCGCCAAGCTCGGCCAGCAGTACCAGGCCGCGACCGCGACCCTCGGCGTCGCCGCCGTCGCCAAGGAGCGCCATGCCGAGCTGCTGGGCATCGACTCGCTGTCCGCGCTGAACCAGATCGGTTTCGTGCAGGACCGCGACGGCACTGCCCACTACCGCTACCAGCAGACCTTCCGCGGCGTGCCGGTGTTCGGCGAGAGCATCGTCGTCAGCGAGAAGGGCGGCGCGATCAAGCACATGTTCGGCCGCAAGGTCGACGGCCTGGCCGCCGAAGTGCCGGCGGGCGCGGTGAAGTTCTCGCGCGACCAGGCGCTCGCCATCGGCAAGCGCGTCGGCCTCGGCCAGAGCCTGACCACGAAGCAGACGCGCAACGAGAAGTCGGACCTGATGATCTACGTCGACGACGCGGGCCACGCGCACCGCGCCTACGTCACGTCGTTCGTCGCCGACAACGCCAACGGCGGCGCGCCGTCGCGTCCGTTCGTCATCGTTGATGCCGATACCGGCACGGTGCTGAAGAAGTGGGAAGGCCTGACGACCGCCGCGGTCGGCACCGGCCCGGGCGGCAACGCCAAGACCGGCCAGTACGAGTGGGGTTCGGGCGGCCGCTATGGCTACCTCGACGTCACGCAATCGGGCAGCACCTGCACGATGAACAACGCCAACGTGAAGTCGGTGAACCTCAACGGGGGCACCAGCGGCACCACCGCGTTCTCGTACACCTGCCCGCGCAACACCTACAAGGCCATCAACGGCGCGTACTCGCCGATCAACGACGCGCACTACTTCGGTGGCGTGATCACCAACATGTACCCGGCGTACACCGGCTACAACGCGCTGAGCTTCCAGCTGGTCATGCGCGTGCACTACTCGTCGAGCTACGAGAACGCGTTCTGGGACGGCTCGACGATGTCGTTCGGCGACGGCGCCAGCACGTTCTATCCGCTGGTCAGCGCCGACGTCGCCGGCCACGAGGTTTCGCACGGCTTCACCGAGCAGCACTCGAACCTGACCTACTCCGGCCAGTCGGGCGGCATGAACGAAGCCTTCTCCGACATGGGCGGCGAGGCGACCGAGTACTACTGGAAGGGTTCGGCCGACCTCAACGTCGGCACCGAGATCTTCAAGTCGACCGGCGCGCTGCGCTACATGTGCAACCCGACCGCCGATGGCGCGTCGATCGACAACGCTGCGAACTACACCAGCAGCATGGACGTGCACAACTCGTCGGGCGTCTACAACAAGGCCTTCTGCACCCTGTCGAAGACGGCGGGCTGGAGCGTGCCGACGGCGTTCAAGGTGTTCGCCCGCGCCAACGCGCTGTACTGGACGGCCAGCAGCACGTTCAACTCCGGCGCCTGCGGCGTCGAGACGGCCGCGACCGACCTGGGCCTGAACAAGGCCGACGTCACGGCGGCTTTCAGCGGCGTCGGCGTGAGCTGCGCGGGTGGTGGCGGCGGTGGCGGTACGACGTCGATGACCAACGGCACGCCGATCAGCAACATTTCGGGCGCCGCGGGCAGCGACAAGTACTACTCGCTGGTGGTGCCGTCGGGCGCCTCGAACCTGACCTTCACCACGTCGGGCGGTTCGGGCGACGTCGACCTCTACGTCAAGGCCGGCTCCAACCCGACCACCACGAGCTACACCTGCAAGTCCGAAGGCAGCGCCACGGCCGAGACCTGCACGATCGCCGCGCCGGCCGCGGGCACGTACTACGTGCTGCTGCATGCGTACGCCGCGTACTCGGGCGTCACGCTCAAGGGCAGCTACACCACCGGCGGTGGCGGTGGTGGCGGCACCGTGCTGACCAGCGGCGTGCCGGTCACGCTGCCGTCGGTCGCGTCCGGCGGCGTGTCGGCGAACTACACGCTGAGCGTGCCGGCGGGCAAGACGAGCGTCGTGTTCACGATCTCCGGCGGTACCGGCGACGCGGACATGTACGTCAAGCTCGGCTCGGCGCCGACGACCAGCTCGTACAGCTGCCGTCCGTACCTGAGCGGCAATGCCGAGACCTGCACGTTCAATGCGCCGACGGCGGGTACGTACTACGTGAACGTCCGCGCCTACGCGGCGTACTCGGGTGTCACGCTGAAGGGCACCATCAACTGATGGTGGCGCGCGCCGGGTCCGCCCGGCGCGCTTCCCGCACAACGAAAGACCCCGGCGCGAGCCGGGGTCTTCTTCGTTGCGGCGATGCCGGCGGGCGCCGTCAGTCGAGCGCTTCGAAGCGGTTGGCTTCGACGTTCTTGCGCACCTTCGACGGGTTCCAGATGCGCCCGTTCATGGCGATGTACACGCCGGGCGGCAGGCACTGCACCGCGCCGACGGCGGTGCCGATGTTGAACTCGGCATCCGAGCCGCGGAAGCGCGCGGGGTTCAGCGCACCGGTCAGCACGATCGTCTTGTCCGTCAGCGCGGCCAGCACGTTGGCCGTCTGCACCATGCTGTCGGTGCCGTGCGTCACCAGCACGTGCCGCGCCGGTTGCGCGGCGATGGTCGCGCGCAGCAGCTCGCGGTCGGCGTCGGTGATGTGCAGCGAATCCTTGCGCAGGATCGGGATCACGTTGAAGCGGAACGCGACGCCGAGTTCCTCGAGGATGCGCCCGATCTGCGGTTCGCCGACCTGGAAGTCCGACTTGTCGTCGAAGTAGATCTTGTCGATCGTCCCGCCGGTGGTGACGATGCAGAGCGAATCCATGGCGCGGTCCAGCGTGTCGGGACGCGGATTATAGGCCGCGCCCCGTATGGCTCAGCGACGGCGGCCGAAGCGGGCGCGCAGGCCGGGCAGGCTCGCCACCGCCACGACGACCAGCGACAACGCGACCTCCGCCAGTGCGAAGCCGCGCTCGTCCGGGCGCGTCCAGGCCACCATCACGCCGTGGCTGAACCACAGCAACGCGAAGACGCCCGACCAGAAGCCCGCCGTGCGGCGCCGCCGGAGCGCGGCGAACGCGAAGGCCAGTGCGGGCAACCCGAACACGACGAACGCCGCGGTCTCGCCACGCGGCACGAACCACGCGCCGAACAGCACGACGAGGGCGAGCAGCGCGATCACCAGCCACTGCCGCGCGCTCATGCCAGCTTCCCCGCGAGCATCGCCACGCGCCGGCCGAGCGCCCGCGCCAGGTAGGCCTCGTCGTCGTCGACGGTCGCGTCGTCGCGCACGCCGGCGACGTGGCTCGCGCCATAGGGGGTGCCGCCGCTGCGCGTGGTGCTCAGGCGCGGCTCGGTGTACGGGATGCCGGCGATCACGCAGCCATGGTGGAGCAGGGGCAGCATCATCGAGAGCAGCGTCGACTCCTGGCCGCCGTGCATCGTCGACGACGACGTGAACACGCCCGCGGGCCGGCCGACCAGCGTGCCGCTCGCCCAGTCGCCGCCGAGGCCGTCGATCCAGTGCTTGAGCGGCGCGGCCATGTTGCCGAAGCGCGTCGGGCTGCCGATCAGCAGGCCAACGCATTCCTCCAGGTCGCGGGCCTTGACGTAGGGCGCGCCCTCGTCGGGCACCGGGGGCGCGGCGGTCGCGGTGACGGGCGCCACCGGGGGCACGGTGCGCAGTCGCGCCTGCATGCCGTCGACTTCCTCCACGCCGCGTGCCACGTGACGCGCCAGGCGCGCCACCGACCCGTTGCGGCTGTAGTAGACGATCAGGACGTCGGGCATCGCAGTCACCGCGGCGGAAGGCGCGACAGGATAGCCCGCCCCCGCGCCGACGCCGGCCTGCCGGTCGATCGGGTAGGCTGCCCCGCGATGGAATTGCCCTACCTGATCAGCCTGCTGAGCCCGCGCCTTCGCGACCGCGCGCGGGCGATCGCCTTCTTCCGGTTCCTCGGCCGGCGCTTCCTCGACGACGAGCTGTTCCAGGCCGCGGGCGCGCTGTCCTTCACCACGCTGTTCGCGCTGGTGCCGCTGTCGATGGTCGTGTTCGGGGTGCTCTCGGCCTTCGAGGCCATGCGCCCGCTCTCGAGCCAGCTCGCCGACTACATCTTCTCCAACTACGTGCCGGGCGCGGCGCGCTCGGCCCAGGATTACCTGCTGCAGACCGCCGCGGCGAACAAGGGCAAGCTGACCGCCACCGGCGTGGTCGCGCTGGTCGTCTCCGTGCTGGTCACGCTGACGAGCGTCGAGACGACCTTCAACAACATCTGGCGGGTGAAAGCCGCGCGCCCGAAGCTCGGGCGCTTCCTCGTGTACTGGACCGTGCTGACGCTCGGCGCGGTGCTGGCCGCGGCGAGCCTGGCCCTGTCGGCGCGGTTCTTCGCACTGGCACTGTTCGCGACGCGCGCCGGGCACGTTGTCGAGTCGGCGATGCTGCAGCTCGCGCCGATCATGATCGAGGTGGCCGCCTTCGCGACGATCTACCGCGTCGTGCCGCACCGCACGGTCAAGTGGCGGCATGCCGTGTCGGGCGCGCTGCTCGCCACGTTCGGCTTCGAGGCCGCGAAATGGGGCATGGGCGTCTACCTCGGCAGCTTCAACAGCTATGCGCGCATCTACCAGCAGCTGGCGATCATTCCGATCTTCATGCTGTGGATCTACGTCGGCTGGCTGGCGATCCTGCTCGGCGCGTCGTTCGCCGCCTCGCTCTCGGCCTTCCGGTACCAGCCGGTGAGCCAGCGACTGCCCAACGGCTACGAGATGTACGGCCTGCTGCGCCTGCTCGCCCGCTTCGACGAGGCGCGCCATTCCGGCAAGGGGCTGCATGCCGACGACATCCTGCGCAACGAGCCGATGCTGACCGACGCGCTGGTGCAGCAGATGCTGGCGCAACTGTGCGTGATCAACGTGGTGCGGCGGGCGGAGGACGGCGAATGGCTGCTCGCGCGCGAC
>NZ_SMRQ01000026.1 GCF_004359965.1 Cognatilysobacter segetis
TCCACGCGAAAGCCGGCCCCGTGCCGGCTTTCGTCGTTTTGCGGCGCCGACGGTTTCACCCGGTCGACAAGCCCGGCCTGCGAGGCTCCGCCCATGACGACGGAGAACGACCCGCAGGACGACGACCGCCTGGAAGCCCTCGAGGCCGAGGTGGCGTTCCTCAAGGAGCAGATGTCGCTGCTCGCGCAGTACCTCGCGATCATGATCGGTCGCGCGCAGGTCAACGACTGCATGCTGTCGGCGCTGATCCTCTCGCATCCGGATCGCGAATCGCTCAACGCGGTGTGGCGGCAGTCGTCGGCGGCGGTCATCCCGAACGTGATCGTTCGCGGCCCGTCGCCCTGGGACTCGGAGATCGCCGACACGGCCAAGCAGCGCGTCGAGCATCTCAACGAGCTGGCGGACCCCGACGCGACCTGATCGGCAGCCGTGCCGCGCGACAGGGGCCTCTCGGGCACGCCTCGCCTCGCCGCCCGTCGGAGCCCTCGCCTGACACGGCCGCTGTTTGTGACGCGTTTCACGATTCGGCCGACACTGCCTTCACGCGCACCTGCCAAGACTCATCCGCGTTCAGCCGCGATTCGGCTAGCTCTCGGAACGACACGTGCGCCCATTCAGAAAAAAAGCATTGGCGCTGCTGTTGCCCCTCGTATGGACGCCGGGGTTCGCACAGTCGCTGCCATCCCCAGTCGCGGCGGTCGCAGCCGCCGCATCCGACCTGCCGCCCGTGACCGGCCGCGCCGCCCGCGACCAGCTGCTGGCGCGCGCGGAGGCCGCCCGCAAGGACCAGCGCTGGGTCGAGGCGCTGGCGATCTACGAGCACCTGCTGGCGGCCGATCCCCGCGACGACGTCGCGTACCGGCTGCAGGCCGTCACCCTGGCCGACCTCGGCGCGGCGTACCGCGCGGACGAGCTGAGGGCCCGGTGGCCGGCGGTCTTCGCCGACTACCAGCGCGACCGCATCGAGGGCGACCGCATCGCCCGCGCGATTGGCTGGGGCATGGCCTATCCGGAGAACCCGGACGACCCCAACGCCGAGCTGCGACGCGCGTACGACGCGCTGCTCGAGCTGCAGACGCATCCCGAGCGCACGAACTGGGAGAAGACGCGGCTGCGCATGGACTCGCTGATGGCCACGAATGCACTGGGCCTGTACCAGCAGACGATCGACGAGTATGAGGCGCTGCGACGCGAGGGCGTCGACCTGCCCGCCTACGCCCACGGGCCGGCCGGCGACTCCTACCTCGCGCTGCATCGCCCCGAGGACGCGCAGCTCGCGCTCGAGCGCGCGGTCGCCCTCGACCCCGCCGACGTCGACACGAAGATCCTGCTCGCCTACGCCTACCTCGAACAGGAGCGCTTCGACCGCGCGCTGCCGATGATGCGCGCGCTGGTCGAATCGCAGCCGGCGTGGATCGAGCGCGCGGGCGCCGAAGCCGACCAGGCGAACTGGCGCCGTTACCGCGCCGAAATGACCTACGCGCAGATGATCTCGTTCGGCGACGACAATGCGCGCGCGCAGCGGATCCTCGAGCCCCTGCTGCGCACCGGCCCGAACCGGTCGTCCACGCAGGCGGCGATGGGCGCGCTGATGTACCGCCGCGGCCATCCGACCGCCGCACTGGAGCGCTACGACATGGCGCTGACGCTCGATCCGCGCAATCGCGACGCCGAGATGGGCCGCGTGTCCGCGCTGTTCGAGACCGGGCGCGCCGACGAGGCGCTCGAGGCGAACCGCCAGGTGCAGCTGCGGTATCCGAGGAACCTGCACGCGCAGCGCCTTCAGAAGGAGGTCGACCTGCGCACCGGCCCGATGGGCCGCATCGGCTGGGTCAAGGGGCGCAACGACGCCGAGTCGCCCACGGGCTCGCCGTTCGGCATCGAAGACCACCGCTTCGGCTTCGAAACGTGGACCCCGCTCATCGCGACGCGCTGGAGGCTGGGCATCGTCGGCGACACCGTCGACGCGCATTTCCGCCCCGACACCGTCCGCTACCGCCGCATCGGCGGCGCGGTCGACTACCGCTACCACCGGCTCGGCCTGCGGCTCTCCGGTTACGAGGTGCAGGAACCCGACCTCGACGGGGCGTGGACGATCGATGCGTCGTGGATGCTCAACGACAGCTGGACCCTGCGTGGATCGGTGGCCGACAACGACGTCGACACGTCGCTGCAGGCGCGTCGCGCCGGGTACAAGGCCGACTCGGTGTCCATCGGCGCCTCGTGGCGGCCGAGCGACCTCGGCGCGGTGGACATGCGCGTCAAGCACCTGCGCTACAGCGACGGCAACGAGCGCGACCAGGCGTCGGTGTTTGGACGTTGGCGGCTCTTCACCTCGCCGCACCTGATGGTCGAAGGCCTCGGTTCCGGCTGGTGGAGTCGCGGCACCCACGACGATGCGCCGTACTTCAATCCCGGTCACGACGCGATGGTGACGGCGGGGTTGCGCTTCAACCACATGATCTGGCGTCGCTACGACGCGTACCTGCGCCAGCGGCTCGACCTCGAGGTCGGGCCGTACTGGCAGGAAGGCTACGGCACGAACTGGGTGCCGTCGGTGGCGTACCGGCAGGAGTGGCGGCCCGCCGCCGGCCACACGTTCGAGTACGGCGTGTCGTGGTCCAAGCCGGTGTACGACGGCGGCCGCGAGCGCCGCATCGCCTTCGACGTCGCTTATCGGTGGGGGTTCTGATGCGATCGCTCGCGCTTTTTCTCGTCCTGCTGATGGCCGCGCTGACGCCGCGTCCCGCCGCGGCCGTCGTCGTGCTGGGCTGGCACGACATCCGTGACCGCATCCCCGATGGCGACCCGGATGCCGACGCCATCACCGCGCGCAATTTCGCCATGCAGCTCGACTGGCTGCGCGCGCACGGCTACGTGCCGGTGACCGCCCAGGCCCTTCGCGATGCGCGCGACGGCCGCGCGGCGCTGCCGCCGAAGGCCGTGCTGCTGACGTTCGACGGCGGCTACCGCAGCGCGTACACGCATGCGCTGCCACTGCTGGAGGCATTCGGTTACCCCGCGCTCGTGGCGCTGCCGACCGCGCGGATCGACGCCGGGGCCGGCGCGATGCTGCGGGAAGGTGCGCGCGCGCTGCCGCGCGATGCGTTCCTCACGTGGGCCGACGTCAAGGCGTTGCAGGCCAGCGGCCTCGTGGAGCTCGCGTCGCAGGGGCACGACCTCGTGACGCCCGTCCCCGCCGACCCGCAGGGCGACCTGCTGCCGGCATCGACCACCCGGCGCTGGGACGGCGGCTACGAGTCCGATGCGGCGTACCGCGAGCGCCTGCGCCGTGACCTCGCCACGAGCGCCGAGCTGATCGCGCGGGCGACGGGTCGGCGCCCGCAGGCGCTGGTGCTGCCCGGCAGCGCCGGCAACACGGCGGCGGCGGCCCTGGCCGGCTCGCTGGGCATGCCGCTCGTACTCGCGAGCGACGCCCGCAGCGGCAGCGCCGACGCGCGCTTCGGTGGGCATCTCTCGCTCGACGCCGCGCCCGCGAATCCGGTGCGCCTCGTGATGCACGACAATCCCGGCGCCAGCGACCTCGCCTACGAGCTGCGACGCGACGTGCGGCGCGACGGGCTGCGCGGCGTGCATGTCGCGCTCGACGACATCGTCGGCGCGGACGCGGCCGCGACCGGCCGCAACGTCGAGGCACTGGCCGAGCGGATCCGCGGCATCCATCCCAGCCACGTCTTCCTGCAGGCACTGACGGATACGAACGGCGACGGCCGCGTCGACGCCGCCTACTTCCCGACCGCCCGCCTGCCGATGCGGAGCGACCTGTTCACGCACGTCGCCGCACGCCTGATGGCGCGCGCAGGCGTCGACGTCTACGCCTGGGTGCCGGGCGACGGCCCCGCCGACGCATCCGCCGTCTACGAGGACCTCGCGATCGCGGCGCCGATCTCGGGCCTCGTCTTCGACGACGCGAATGCCGGGTCCTCCAACGCGAGCCGTGCTCTCGTCGCCGCCGCATCCGCGTGGCGTCCGGGCATGGTCACGATGCACGCCGTGCCGGCGTCGGCCGGCGACGCGCCGGGCCTCGCCGCGCGGCTCGCTGCGCTTGCGGACGACGATTTCGTCGCGGTGATGCTGCCGCCGGGACTGCGTGCGAACCGCGGCGACGTCGACCGGATCGTGGCGAACGTGGCGCGCGTGCCCGGCGCGCTGGACCGCACCGTGTTCGTCGTCGACGCGGGCGATGCCACTCATGCGGTCCCCGCCGCCGAGCTCGAAGCCCAGGTGCGCCGCGTCATCGCGAGCGGCGGCCAGCACGTCGCGTATTCACGGGACAACGCCCTGACGGACCAGCCGCCCCTCGACCCCGCACGTGCAGCCATCAGCGCGCGCGCGTTCCCCTACCTGGAGCGCTGACATGCGGTTCGATCTCCTCGGCGTACTGTTCGGCTTCGCGTTCTTCTATCCGATCGTGATGTCGCTGTTCTGGATGGCGGGCGGCCTGTACTACTACGTGCGCCGCGAACGCAAGCATCCCGGCGTGGGCGAGCCGCCGGCCATGAACGCCTATCCGATGGTCTCGATCCTGGTGCCGTCGCACAACGAGGGGCCGTGCGTCGACGACACGATCGCGTCGCTCGTGGCGCAGCGTTATCCGAGCTTCGAGATCATCGCGATCAACGACGGCAGCACGGACGACACCGGCGAGCGCCTCGACCGGCTCGCCGGCATCCACGAGAACCTGCGGGTCATCCACCTCGACCGCAACCTCGGCAAGGCGAACGCGCTGCGCATCGGCACGCTGGCGTCGCGCAGCGAGTACCTCGTCTGCATCGACGGCGACGCGCTGCTGCATCCCACCGCCACGCACTGGATGGTCCACCACCTCACCAGCGGCCCGCGCGTCGGCGCGGTCACCGGCAACCCGCGCATCCGCAACCGCTCGACGCTGCTGGGCAAGATGCAGGTTGGCGAGTTCAGCTCGATCATCGGCATGATCAAGCGCGCTCAGCGCGCGTACGGCCGCATCTTCACCGTGTCGGGCGTGGTGTCGGCTTTCCGCAAGACCGCGCTGCACCGCGTCGGTTACTGGTCGGAGGACATGCAGACCGAGGACATCGACGTGAGCTGGCGCCTGCAGATGGACCACTGGGACATCCGCTACGAACCCAATGCGCTGGCCTACATCCTCATGCCCGAGACGTTCCGGGGCCTGTGGCGGCAGCGCCTGCGCTGGGCGAGCGGCGCGGTCGAAGTCATCACGCGCCACGCGAAGGGCCTGAACAACTGGCGGCGCCGGCGCATGTGGGGCGTGGTGCTCGAATACCTGCTGAGCGTGGTCTGGGCCTACGTGATGCTGCTGTCGATCGTGCTCTGGCTGCTGAGCTACTTCTTCGACATTCCGCCGGGCCTGCAGACGGGCGGCCTGATCCCGCGCTGGCACGGCGTGGTGCTGGGCGTCACCTGCCTGCTGCAGTTCGCCATCAGCCTGTTCATCGACCGCCGCTACGAGAAAGGCATCGGCTGGACGTACTTCTGGATCATCTGGTACCCGCTCGCGTACTGGGTTCTCAATCTGCTGACGACGATCGTTGCGGTACCCAGGATCCTGTTCGCCCGCCCGCGCGGCGCCGCCACGTGGACCAGTCCCGACCGAGGCTACCGATGAGCGCTCCCAACCCCACCGACCATCCCTACATCTACACGCCGCAGGACCGCCCGGCCGGCGCCACGCGCACGGTGCACGGCGTCCTCACGCTCATCGCCTGGGGGCTCTACGCGTACCTGTGGCTGCCGCTGCTCACTGTGCTGGCCTGGGTGCTGGGCATCCGCACGAGCTTCATCGAGCTGTACATGCGCAACAACCGCGTGGACAACCAGATCTTCCTGGTGATCGGCGTGCTGGCGCTGGTCGCGACGCTGCTGCTCGTGGGCTGGGCGGAATGGAACCGCCACAAGTACGGCGGGCAGGACCGCCGCGCCGCGCCGCGTCACGTGGATGCCAACGACGTCGCGGAGTCCCTGTTCGCCCCCATCGACGTGTCGCAGCGCCTCACGCGCGCGAAGTCGGCAACGCTGCAGATGGGCGACGACTCGCGCCTCATCGGCCTGCACCGCGAGACACCGATGCGCGGTCAGCTCTGACCGGTTTCCTCGCGCTTGCGCGGGGCGGCCCGTTCGCCCCGCGCCATTTTGACCGTCAGATCGGGCCAGCCGCGTCGAGCGCGCGCAGCCGCGCCTCGATCACGTCGAGCCGGAGGTCGCCGGGTGCACCCGGCGAGACGCGGGCGTCGAGGCTGGCCTGCGGATCCCGGGCCTCCCATGCCGCCGGATCGGCAGCCTGCCGATAGGCGTCCCGGAACGGCACGCCGTCGCGCGCCAGCTCGACCGCGAGATCGGTCGCGTACATCGACGGATCGATCGCGGCCCGCATCGCGTCCTGTCGCCATGCGAGGCTGCGCATGAGGTCGGGCAGCAGTTCGAGTGCCCGCAGCCCATGCGCCATGCCACGCACCAGAGGCGCTTTCGTGAACTGCAGGTCGCGGTGGTAGCCCGACGGCAATGCGACGACCTGCTCGATTTCGGCACGCGCTGCCGCCACCACGGCATGGCTCGCGCGCAGCAGTTCCACCACGTCCGGATTGCGCTTGTTCGGCATGATCGAGCTGCCGGTCGTGTACCGCGGCGGCAATGCCACGAAGCCGAACTCGGCCGTGGTGAACAGGCTGAGGTCCCAGGCGAAACGGCGCAGGTCCATCGTCGCCGACGACACCGCTTCGAGTGCGGCGATCTCGAACTTGCCCCGCGAAAGCTGCGCATAGCCCGGATTCACCTGCAGGCGCGCAAAGCCGAGCGCCTGCGTGGCGGCGTCGCGCTGCAGCGGCAGGTTGACGCCGTAACCCGCCGCGGTGCCCATCGGGTTCGCGTCGATCCAGTCAAAGGTAAGCCGCGCGCGCTGCGCGTTGTCCGTGAACGCTTCCGCCCAGCCCGCCCACCAGTGCGCCGCGGAGGACACGACCGCGCGCTGCAGGTGCGTATAGCCCGGCATCGCGATCCCGTGCTCGGTGCGCGCGCGCTCCAGGGCGACGCCCGCCGCCTCGGCACAGGTCGTGGCCAGCGCGCGCAATCGCTCACGCAGCCACAGCCGCGTGGCCACGAGCACCTGGTCGTTGCGGCTGCGTCCAGTGTGGATGCGCCGTCCGGCGTCGCCGAGCTGCTCGGTCAGGAACGCTTCGATCGCCGAGTGGCCGTCCTCGTATCGATCGTCCAGCACGAACCCACCCGCGCCATAGCGATGCGCGAGATCGTCCAGCGCCGCGTCGATGGCCGCGAGCTCGGGGCCGGACAGGATGCCGATCGCCGCCAGCCCCTGCGCATGCGCGCGCGAGGCCGTGATGTCGTGCAGGAAGAACTCGCGGTCGAGCTGGACGTCGTCCCCGGCGAGGAACGACTGGATGCGCTGGTCGACCTGGACCCCCTGTTTCTGCCACAACAGACTCATGCGGACGGCTCCAGCGTCGATGCCGCCGGGTCGATGCCGGTGAGGCCATCGAGCCCGAAGGCGAGATTGAGGTTCTGCACGGCCTGCGTCGCCGCGCCCTTGAGCAGGTTGTCGAGCACCGACACCACGACCAGGCGTCGGCCGTCGCCCGCGAGCGCGAAACCGCCAACGGTCGCGCCGTGCCGGCCCGCGATGTCGCGCACCCACGGCGCGTCGTCGGAGACGGACACCAGTGGCGCGTCGGCATACCGCGCGCGGTAGCGCGCGCGCACGTCGTCGAGCGCCATCGCGCCGTCGAGGTGCAGGTTCGCCGTGATCGCGAGGCCGCGGAAATGCGCCGCGACGTGCGGCATGAACTCCACCGCATGCAGGTGACGCGTCACCTCGCGCTCGTGCACATGGCCCGTGAGCGCGTACGGCATCAGGTTGTCGTGCAGCAATGCGGGATCGTTGCGCGGCGACGGCGTGGTGCCGGCACCCGAATACCCCGACACGCCGAAGCACTGCGCCGGTCCGGCCATGCGGTCGAGCATCGGCGCAATCGCCAGCTGCATCGCCGTGGCATAGCAGCCGGGATTCGCGATGCGGCGGCCCGGTGCCGACGTGGCGAGCTCGGGCAGGCCGTAATGCCAGCGATCGTCGAAGCGGAAGTCGGCCGAGAGATCGACAACGACCGCATCGGGCGCGACGCGCTCGATGGCCTCGACATACGGCGCCGCCATGCCATTAGGCAGGGCGAGAATGTACGCACCGCCGCCGAGCACCGGCAGCGTCTCCGGCGACGGCGCGCTGTAGCGCAGCGACGCATCCACACCCGGCACCTGTACGTCGACCGGCTGCCCGGCGCGTTCGCGCGACGCGGCGTGCACCAGTGAAAACCGCGGAGGCGCGGCCAGCAGCCGCATGAGTTCCAGGCCGGTATGGCCGCGCGCGCCGATCAGGCTGACGGGAATCGGATTCATGCCGGGGTCTCCAGCCGCTCGCGAAGGCGCGCGTCGATCGCGGGCCATTCGTCGCGAACGATGGAATAGCGGTGCGTGTGGCGCAGCGTGCCGTCACGGTGGCGCATGTGCGCGCGGAGGATGCCGTCGCGCGCTGCGCCGAGGCGCTCGATCGCGGCCTGCGAACGCAGGTTCAGATGGCTGGTCTCGAACGACACCGATTCGCAGCCGAGCACGTCGAATGCGTGAGACAGAAGCAGGCGCTTGGCGGCCGTATTCAGGCCGGTGCGCTGCGCGCGCCGCGCATACCAGGTGTAGCCGATATGAAGCGTCGGCACGGACCGGTCGATGTCGTAGTAGCGCGTGGTGCCGACGACCTCGCCCGCCGCGTCGAGGACGACGAACGGCATCGAATCCCCGGCGTCGCGAAGCGACAGCGCACCCCGCACGTAGTCCGCTTCCTCGCCCGGCGCGGGCACGCTGGTGAACGCGAGCGTCCACAGCTCGCCATCGGCCGCGGCTCGCGCCAGTGGCGCCGCATGCTCGGGCTGCAGCGGCAGCAGCGACACGTGCCCGTCGCGTAGCCAGGGCGTGCGCCAGCGGTCGACGTCCGTCATCGCGGATCCTCCAGCGACGGGGGGTGCGACGCGCAGTACTCGACGCAGCCGGCGATGGTGGCCATGTCCTCGATGCCGTACCAGAAGACCTGCCACGGCCCGCGGCGGATGCTGCCGTCCGACTCGCCCATGTAGAAGCCGTTCACCGGATTGCCGCGACGCGACCGCCAGAACAGGGCCGGCGTCTCGTCGCGCATGACCTGCCAGACCGCCCGGCCGAGACCCTCGCCCTGCGCCTCGTCGAGCACGGCGAACTTGTCGAGGTACGGCATGCCGTTCTCGAACGTCAGGATCACCGCGGCCCGGTAGTTCTCGCTGACGTAGGCGCGGTGCAGCGTCTTCCTCCCGAAATAGTCGGGCAGAAGGCGCCGGCCGAAGGCGGACTCGATCAGGTCGCGCAGGCGCTCGAGGTCGAGGCCGGCCCACGCGTCGGCCCGCAGCACCCGTTCGCCGCGGCGTACCAGCGTTCCCGAGCCGCGATGGGTGAACAGCTCCTTGGCGAGCTCCGCCGGGCGCGTGATCGATACCGACGACGCCAGCGGCAGCGCTTCCAGAAGCTCGCGGATCTGTTCGATCTTCAGGCGCATTCCGCCCGTCAGCCAAGGCTGCGCCAGCAGGTGCTCGTACTCGGTCGACAGGTTGATCGAATCGATCACGTTGCCGTCGCCGTCCAGCAGGCCGCCGGTGCCGGTCAGGAACACGATCTTGTACGGCTGGAGTTCCCGCACGAGCTCGTTCGCCGCGTAGTCGGCGTTGACGTTGACGATCTGCCCTTCGATCGTTTCGCCGAGGCTGGCGATCACCGGGATGGACCCGACGCGCAGCGCGGCCTTGATCGGTGCCAGCTCGACGCGCTTCACGCGGCCGACCAGGCCCAGGCGCTCGCGATCGATGAACTCCGATTCGAACACGCCGGAGACGATCGAGGTCGAGCGCGCGCCGGCTTCCTGCAAGGCTTCGGCAAGACGCAGGTTCTGCGCCTGCATCACGCGCCGCACGATCGCGAGGCCTTCCGGCGTCGTCACGCGCAGGCCGTCGACGGTCTCCTTGGTAATCCCGGCGGCCGCCATCTCCTCGTCGAGCTGCGGCCCCGCGCCATGCACGACGATCGGCGTCAGGCCCACGTCCTGCAGGAAGGCGAGCGAGGACGACAGCGCATCGAGATCGTCGCGCAACACCGCGCCACCCACTTTCACCACCGCGAAGCGTTCGGCGTCGAGCTGCGCGAAGCGGCGCAGGTACTGGTCGATCTCCTTCGCGCTGCCCATGCTCGAGAGCAGGCGCACGATGGTCTGCCGGGTCTGGATGTCTTCGATCGGCGTCATGCCGGCGTGTTTCCGATGATGCGGGCCGCGTGCGCGGCATAGGTGTCGAGCTGGTCGAGGGCGACCCATTCGTCGGCGGTGTGCGCCTGCGCGATGTCGCCGGGGCCGAACACGAAAGCGGTCAGGCCGGCCTGCGAGAACAGCGAGGCTTCTGTCCAGAAGTCGACGGCGTTGCCGATCGGCAGGCCGAGCTCGTCGGCGAGATCGCGTGCGGCGAGACGCTGGCGTTCGGCTTCGTGCAGCACGCCTGCAGGCAGCGGCGGACCGCGGAAGGTTTCCTCGTAGGCGTCGAGTTCGCCCTCGCCGGCCAAGCCCTGCAACGTTGCGTGCATCGCGTCGATGTCCATCGAGGGCAGTGGGCGGAAGTTGAAGCGCAGCTCACCACTGGGCGCGATCACGTTGCCCTTGATGCCACCCGCCATGGTGCCGATGTTGAAGCGCAGCCCCGTCAGCCCGCCGAAGCGCTCGTGCGCGAGCGACTGCGCGTGGTCGAGCGCGCGAACGCCCCAGCGCATCGCGCGATGCACGGCGCTGAGCTGCATGGCGTTCGGCGAGGACGCGTGGCCGGCCTCGCCACGGAAGGCGATGCGCGCGGAGCTCAGGCCGCGATGCGCGAGCACGGCTTCGCAGTTCGTCGGTTCCGCGATCAGCGCTTCGCTGAAGCCGTGGTCGCTCGCGAGGAAGGCGGCGATGCACCGCGGGTCGTTGGCTTCCTCGTCCGTCGAGAACAGGAACGCGGCATCGCCCGTCGTCACCGCGGCCGCAGCGAGCAGACACGCAGCCGCGCCCTTGATGTCGCATGCGCCGAGCCCGATCGCGCGGTCACCCTCGACGCGCAGGCGCAAGGGATCGTCCGACCACGCGGCGGACGATGGCACGGTATCGAGGTGCACGTTGAACAGCCGCGCCGGGCGACCGCGCACGGCGAGCATCGACACCGCACCCGCGCCGTGATCGTTCACCTGTATCTGGAACCCCGGCAGCTGCGCGCGCAGGTAGTCGAAGATGCCGTCGGTGCCGATCGCGCGCGGCGGATTGCGGGTGTCGAACGCGACCAGCGCCTCCAGGTGGCGGAGCACCGCCTCACGCATCGGACGTCGCTCCGGTCACTTCTGCCCACAACGTGCTGCTCATGCCGAACAGCTTGATGAAGCCTTCCGCTTCTTCGACGCCCCAGTCGGCCGACTGCGCATACGTCGCGCCCTTGGCGTTGAGCAGGTGCGGCGACTTCACGGCGACGGCGTCGACGCGCGCGCCATGCGTTTCCAGCACGACGTCGCCGTTGACGGTGCGCTGCGAACTCGCGAGGAACGCTTCGAGGTCGGTCTTGAGCGGATCGTGGAAGAAGCCTTCGTAGACCAGCTCCACCCACTTGCGCGCCACATCGGGCTTGAAGCGGTTCTGCTGCTTGGTCAGCACCGCTTCCTCGAGCGCGCGGTGCGCGGTGAGCAGCGCGGTGATGCCCGGCGCCTCGAACACGATGCGGCCCTTGAGCCCGATCGTCGTATCGCCGGTGTACATGCCGCGACCGACACCGTAGGCCGCGAACATCGTGTTGAGCTTGGCCAGCATGGCGTGCCCCGGCATCGACACGCCGTCGAGCGTCACCGCCTCACCATTGCGGAAGCCGATCGCAACGCGCAGCGGCTGCTCCGGCCAGGCCTCGCGCGGCGCGCACCAGCCCCGCGCACCCTCGCCCGGCGCCTCCCACTTGTCGATCTCGCCGCCCGACAGCGTCACGCCGAGCACGTTCTCGTTGATCGTGTAGCTCTGCTGCTTGGCGCGCACGCCGAAGCCGCGTTCCTCGAGGTACTTCTGCTCGTACGCGCGCGTCTGCGTGTGTTCCTTCTGGATCTCGCGGATCGGCGCCACGATGCGGTACGTGCCCTGCGCCTTCACCG
This sequence comes from Cognatilysobacter segetis, assembly GCF_004359965.1. GTDB lineage: Bacteria > Pseudomonadota > Gammaproteobacteria > Xanthomonadales > Xanthomonadaceae > Cognatilysobacter > Cognatilysobacter segetis. Next base: position 12,247 of record NZ_SMRQ01000026.1, read on the forward strand.
CGAGGTCGAAACGCACCTGGTCGTTGCCCATGCCCGTGCAGCCGTGGGCGATCGCGTCGGTGCCGAGTTCCTTGCAGCGCTGCAGCGCGGCGTCGACAATCAGGTAGCGATCCGACACCAGCAGCGGGTACTGGCCCTGATAGCCCTCGCCCGCCTGCACGAACGGCTTGACGAAGCCGTTCCAGATCGCGGGGCCGCCGTCGACGGTGACGTGGCTCGCGACGCCGAGCTCCTTCGCGCGTGCCTCGATGAACGCTCGCTCCTCGGCGTCGACGCCGCCGGTGTCGGCGAACACGGTGTGCACGTTCCAGCCGCGCTCCTTGAGGTACGGAACGCAGAAGCTGGTGTCGAGGCCGCCGGAGAAGGCGAGGACGATGTCGCGGGAGGCCGACGGCGCGGTCGATTCGGTGGTCATGGAAGGGCTCGGAAAGGAAATTCGGGGTCAGGCGCGTTGCTTGATGAGCGAGGCCATCACGGCCTTCTGCACATGCAGGCGGTTTTCGGCTTCGTCGATCGCGATGCACGCGGGCGAATCCATGACGGCATCGGTCGCCTTCACGTTGCGGCGCAGCGGCAGGCAATGGCTGAAGACGCCGTTCTTGGTCAGCGCCATCTTCCGTTCGTCGACGATGAAGTGCTTGTACTGGTCGCGGATGGGCTTCTCGTCCTGCCAGCGCCCGAAGAACGGGATCGCGCCCCAGCTCTTGGCGTACACGACGTCCGCGCCCGCGTAGGCGCTGTCGATGTCGTGGCTGACCGTCAGCGAGCCGCCGCTCTCGGCGACGTTCTGCTGGGCCCAGCCCATGTAGCGCTGGTCGAGCAGGTAGTCCGGCGTCGGGCACAGCAACGTCACGTCCATGCCGAGGCGCGTCGCGATCGTCAGCGCCGAGTTGGCCACGGCCGTGTTGAGCGGCTTGGGGTGGTAGGTCCACGTCAGCACGTACTTCCTGCCGCGCAGGTCGGCTGTGCCGAAATGCTCCTGCAGCGCGAGTGCGTGCGCGAGTTCCTGGCACGGATGCGTGATCGTCTCCATGTTGATCACCGGCACCGTGGAGTACTGCGCGAAGGCCTTGAGCACACGGTCCTCGCGGTCGACCGACCAGTCGACGAACTTCGGGAAGGCGCGCACGCCGATCAGGTCGACGTAGCGGGCGAGCACGCGCGCCACTTCGGCGATGTGCTCCTCGGTGTCGCCGTCCATCACGGTGCCGAGGTCGAACTCGATCGGCCACGCATCCTTGCCCGGCTGCAGCACCACGGCGTGGCCGCCCAGTTGGAACGCGCCCAGCTCGAAGCTCGTGCGCGTGCGCATGGACGGGTTGAAGAACACCAGCGCGATGGACTTGCCCTTGAGCTGGTCGCCGAGCTTGGACGTCTTGAAGGCGGCGGCATCGGCGAGCACCGCGTCGAGTTCGGCGCGGGACCAGTCCTGGGTATTGAGGAAGTGCTTCATCGGGGCTCCGGGAGGAAGGTCGCCGGGTCCCTGAAACGCAAGAACCCAGCGCGAGGCTGGGTTCGAGTCTGACGCCGAAAGGCGAAAAGCCGCGTTACCCAGCCGTGTGGCGGGTGCGTCGGCGCGCGCGCGAGGTCATGCCCGCCGCCATGTAGGCGGAGGTCAGGATGTCGGCGTCGGCGTAGTCGGTGCGCATGCGGGCGGCGATTCTGCGGCCTGCGGGCGGTCGATGCAAGGTCAGGGTGCCGGCATCACGGAAATGCGGATCCGCAACAGGTGGCCCGGATCGTCGGCCAGCCGTGAGCGGTACTTCGCGCCGCGGTAGGTGTAGTCGACGTCGTAGGCGACCGGCCGCCGGAACTGGCGTTCGACCGGCACGGTGCGGCAGTCCTCGCCCGACTGGTTCCGCTCGCGCTCGCGCTTGAGCACGCTGCGCACGGCGCCGAGGGCACGGGAAACACGGGAGCCGTCCTCGCACCGCGTCTCGACGCTCGTGGCCGTCAGGGTCTGGTAGACCGGCGTCACCCGCAGCACCCGCGCGTATTCGTAGCGGACGTTCTCGCGCTGGACCACGGTTTCGGCGGAGGCGGTCGCCGCGGCGATGGACAGCAGGAGCGCGATGAACGGCAGCGTTCGACGTCGCAAGGCGGGCTCTCCGCGGGGCTCGGACCGGGAAGTGTATGCGGGCCGCGGCGAACCCCGATGAATGCCCCCTGTCCCCGCCCGGTCCGCCGCGGGCCGCGGGGCACGCGCCGGTACAATGGCCGGCTCGCCGCCACGCGACGCACCCGCGCCCATGAGCCTGCACCTGTACAACAGCCTGACCCGCCGGCTGGAGCCGTTCGAGCCGCTCGATGCGTCCTGCCCGACGATGTACGTCTGCGGGCCGACCGTCTACAACTACGTGCACATCGGCAACGCGCGCCCCTACGTCGTGTTCGGCGTGCTCGCCGAGCTGCTGCGCCGTCGCTACGGTGCGGTGCGCTACGTGCGCAACATCACCGACGTCGACGACAAGATCAACAACGCCGCGCGCGAGCTCGGCGTACCGATCTCGGCGATCACCGATCGCTACGCCGCCGCCTTCCGCGACGACATGGCGGCGATCGGCGCCGTCGCCCCCGATGCGGAGCCGACGGTCACCGGCCACATCCCGCAGATCGTCGCGATGATCGAACGCCTGATCGCCTCCGGCCATGCGTACGCGGCCGAAAACCACGTGCTGTTCTCGGTCGGCTCGTTCGACAGCTACGGCAAGCTCTCGCGCCGCGACCGCGACGAGATGATCGCCGGCGCCCGCATCGACGTGGCGCCGTACAAGCGTGACCCGGGCGATTTCGTGCTCTGGAAGCCGTCGACCGACGACCTGCCCGGCTGGGAGTCGCCCTGGGGCCGCGGCCGCCCGGGCTGGCACATCGAGTGCTCGGCGATGGCCGAGGCGCTGCTGGGCGAGACCATCGACATCCATGCCGGCGGCGTGGACCTGCAGTTCCCGCACCACGAGAACGAGATCGCGCAGAGCGAGTGCGCGCACGGCGGGCGCATTTTCGCGCGCTACTGGCTGCACAACGGCATGCTCAACTTCGGCGGCGCGAAGATGAGCAAGTCGATCGGCAACATCGAGAAGATCCACGACCTCGTTGCGAAGCACCCGCCCGAGGCCCTGCGCTACGCCCTGCTCTCCGCGCACTACCGCCAGCCGCTGGAATGGTCGGAGGGGGTCATCGAGCAGTGCGTGCGCACGCTGGACCGGCTGTACGGCACGCTGCGCGACCTCGGCGACGTGCCGGCGGCCGCCGCGATTCCGGCCGCCGTCGAACAGGCGCTCGACGAGGACCTCAACACGCCGCAGGCGCTGGCGATCCTCAATGAGCTCGCCCGTGACGCCCGCGCGGCGCTCGCGGCGGGCGATGCCGATCCGTCCCGCCTGGCGCCGCTGAAATCCGCACTGCTGGGCGCGGGTCTCGCGCTCGGCCTGCTGCAGCAGGCGCCCGCCGACTGGTTTGGCCGGGGCGCGGGCGACGGTGACGACGGGCGCATCAGCGCCCTCGTGGAGGAGCGCACCGCCGCCAAGAAGTCGCGCGATTTCGCCCGCGCCGACGCCATACGCGACGCTCTCGCCGCGGAGGGCATCCTGCTCGAGGACACCGCGGCCGGCGTGCGCTGGCGCCGCGCCTGAGGACATCGATTTGGCCGACACCGCGTTCCCGCTCGAACCCACGGCCGCCGAGGCCCAGCAGGCGATCCGCGACGAGTTCGCCTTCTTCGGCGACTGGGCCGAGCGCTACCAGTACCTGATCGACCTCGGCCGCAAGCTTCCGCCGATGGCGGACGACCTGCGCATCGAGGACAACCGCCTGCTCGGCTGCCAGTCGAAGGTCTGGATCGTCAGCCACGGCGACGCCGCGCGACTGGACTTCGTGGCCGCGAGCGATTCGGCCATCGTGTCGGGGCTGGTCTTCCTCGCGCTGCGTGTCTACTCGGGGCGCAGCGCCGACGAGATCCTCGCGACCGAGCCGTCGTTCGTCGCCGACATCGGCCTGTCGCGCCATCTCTCGCCCACGCGCAGCAACGGGCTGAGCGCACTCCTGCAACGCATCCGCGACACCGCACGGGCCGCGCGGGACGCCGCATGACGGCGGACGCCGTGCCGAGCCCGATGCGCGTGCCCGCGTTCGTCGCGTTGATGGGCTACCGCATCCTGACGATCCTGTCGTACCAGATCGTGGCCATCGCGGTCGGTTGGCAGATCTACCAGCTCACGCACGATCCGCTGAAGCTCGGCCTCATCGGGCTGGCCGAGGTGATCCCGTACTTCTGCATGGCGCCGTTCGCCGGCTACCTGGTGGACCACCTGCCGCGCCGCCGGCTTGGCATGGCCGCCTGCCTCGGGCTGGCGGCGACCGCGCTGATCCTCGTCGCCGTTTCCGCGCGGCATGCCGGCGCCTCGCAGCTCGCGCTGATGTACGGCGCGGTCGCGCTGACAGGCGCCGTGCGTTCGGTCCTCGGACCGGTCTACAACGCGCTGTTCGGACGGGTCCTGGTGCGTGAGCAGTACACGCGCGGCGCGAGCGTCGGCAGCATCGTGTTCCAGTCGGGACTGGTCGTCGGTCCCGCCCTCGGCGGTGCACTCGTGGGCGAAGGCAGCGTGGTGCTGGCCTACTGGATCGCGGCCGCGTTGGCAATCGGCGCGGCGCTCGCGGTGGTCTCGCTGCGCGTCACCGAGCCGCCGCAGCAGATGCAGCGCGGGCCGATCTTCCGCAGCATCGGCGAGGGCATCCGCTTCGTCTTCGGGCACCAGATCCTGCTGGGCGCGCTCGCGCTGGACATGTTCGCCGTGCTGCTGGGCGGCGCGATCTCGCTGGCGCCCGCGTTCATCCACGACGTTCTCCACCGGGGCCCCGAGGCGCTGGGCATCCTGCGCGGCGCACCGGCACTGGGCGCGGTCGCCGTGGGCTTCTGGCTCGCGCGCAAGCCACTCGACCGCCACGCCGGCCGCATCCTGCTGGGCGCGGTGGCCGGCTTCGGGCTATGCATGATCGCGTTCGGGCTGTCGACCTCGTTCTGGCTGTCGGCCGCCATCCTGCTGGTGTCGGGGATCTGCGATGGCGTGTCGGTGGTGCTGCGCTCGACCATCCTGCAGCTCGCCACGCCCGACGACATGCGCGGCCGCGTCTCGTCGATCAACGGCATCTTCATCGGCTCGTCGAACGAACTCGGTGCCTTCTGGTCCGGCTCGATGGCGCGCCTGCTGGGACTCGTGCCTTCGGTGGTACTCGGCGGGTTCATGACGATCGCCGTGGTCGGAGCGACGGCCTGGCGCGCGCCCCGCCTGCGCCGCCTGGTGCTGGGCGACCTGCGCTAGGACGACGCGCCGTTCCCGCCGCCGTAAAAAACGAAGCCCCGCTCGAGGCGGGGCTTCGTCGTATCGGGCCAGCGCGTGGGTCAGTCGCCCATCTGCTTCTGCAGGTGCTCCCAGCGCTCCTGCGCATCGATGGTGCGCTCGGCGGTCAGTCGCGCTTCCAGGCGCTCCAGGCCGATCTCCTCGCCCGTATCGACACAGAAGCCGTAGTCGCCCGAATCGATGCGCTTGAGCGTGCTGTCGATCTTGCTGATCAGCTTGCGGTAGCGATCGCGGGTACGCAGCTCGAGCGAATTCTCCGTTTCGCGGGTCGCCCGCTCGGCCTCGTCACCGACATCACGCACTTCCTCGCGGAGGTTCTCGATCGTCTGCTTCGATTCCTCGACGAGATCGCCGCGCCACTGCAGCAGCCGCTGACGGAAATACTCCAGCTGCAGCGGATTCATGTACTCCTCGTCGCCCGCCGGCTTGTAGCCATCGGGCACGACCGGACGGCCGGTCGTTTCGTCGGTGGTGTACGTGGGCACGCGGCGCGGACGCTCCGCCCCCGACGCGCCACCGCGATTGGCCGTCACGGCGACGGCGACCTTTCCTTGCGGGCGCTGGGCGGGTGCGACGGCTGCGCCGCCTTCGGTACCCGCTGCGGACGTTGCCGCCGCGCTCTTCTTGTTGGGACTCTTGCTCATCGACTCCACCTGCAGGGACGAACGCGCCGCGTCTTTCGCGGTCGACGACGTCCCGGTCTTCAACGCGCCCGCCGCGGCGCCGGTCGAGCCGGTCCGCGTCGAGCGTTCATTCGTTCCCTCGGTCGCCTTGACCGGCGCGACCGGCCGTGGCGCGGGCGTCGCGACCTTCGTCGCGGCGGTCTTGCTCACCGTCGTCGACTTGCGCGCTGCCGCTGCCTCGGCAGCGCGCGATGCCGGCGCGCTCGTTGCCGCCGCCTTCTTGACGACGGGCGCCTTCACCGGAGCCTTGCTGACGGCCGCTGTCTTCCGGGCCGGCAACACTGCCTTCTTCACGGGGGCCGCCTTCTTGGCCGGCAACGCCTTCTTCGCAGGCGCGGCCTTCTTGGCGACGGGCTTCGCGGCAGGCTTGGCGGCCTTCGCGACCGGCTTCGCCGGCGCCTTCCTGGCGGGCGCCGCCTTCTTTGCAGCCGGCTTGGACGCGGGCTTGGCGGCCTTTTTGGCGGCCGGCTTCGCTGCGGACTTGCGGGCCGGCGGAGCGGCCTTCTTCGCGGTTTTCTTTGTCGCCACGAGCGCCTTTCCTTCTTCCCTTGAGGCGGGAAAGCGCGCTGTTATACCCTGCCCGCAACAGCCGCGGCAACCGCGCTGGACATGCGTTTGATGCAGGGCGCGAACGCGCTTCGACGCTGTTTGCAATGCCTGCACGTGCCGCGGAGCGCGGCGAACGGCAGGACGTGGCCGCCATGATGGTGAGCCGGAGCATCAAGATTCCGTGATCGACCGCATGCTGATCGCCGCACTTCGCGGCTACAAGCGCTGGATCAGTCCATTGCTCGGCCCGCGTTGCCGGTTCCACCCGTCGTGCTCGGTTTACGCCATGCAGGCCATCGAACGCTTCGGTGCAGTACGCGGCGGTTGGCTGGCGACGCGGCGCGTGCTGCGCTGCCACCCATTCCATCCGGGCGGCCACGACCCGGTGCCACCGCGTTGACCTGCATCGCGCGATCATGCCGGCCATGAAAGCGCTGCGCTCCGCCCTCGTTGCCCTGGTCGCCGCGATCGCACTGCCCGGCTGCGCCGGAACGCGATCGCCTGCACCGCCCGCATCCGCAGGGGTCGCCGCGGAGCGCGCGCGACCGGCGATCGACGTGCCGCGCACCGCTTCGCAGGGCGCGTTGGTCATCGGCCGCGTCGCGCCCGGCACGCGTGTTGAGTTCGCCGGGCGAGAGCTCGGCGTCGCGCCGGACGGGCGCTTCGTGTTCGGTGTCGCGCGCGATGCGCAGGGGCGCCTGCCGTTGCAGCTCACATCGGCCGGTGGTACGCAGGACTCGCTCGAAATCACGGTGACCCCGCGCGCCTGGCCGATCGAGCGCATCGACGGCGTCCCGCCCGCCACCGTGACTCCGCCGCCGGCGATCGCGGCGCGCATCGCCGCGGAGCAGGCGCGCGTGACGGATGCGCGTCGCCGCGACGATCCGCGCGAGGATTTCCTCGCGCGATTCGTGTGGCCCGTCCAGGGCCGCATCAGCGGCCGGTTCGGCAACCAGCGCGTGTACAACGGCAGCGCCGGCGCGCCGCATTCGGGCATGGACATCGCCGCCGCACGCGGTACGCCTGTACATGCACCGGCGGCGGGCGTGATCACCTTCGCGGACCCGGATCTCTACCTGACCGGCGGCACGGTGCTGCTCGACCACGGCCGCGGCGTCAGTTCGAACTTCCTGCATCTCTCGCGGATCGACGTGCGCGTCGGCGATCGCGTCGAGCAGGGGCAGGTCATCGGCGCGGTCGGCGCGACCGGGCGCGCGACCGGGCCCCACCTGCACTGGGGCATGAACTGGTTCGACGTGCGGATCGACCCGCTGCTGGTACTGGAGACCCCGCCCCGCTGAGGCGGTGGACGCTCAGGGCGCGCCACCCTCGCCCGCGACGGACGCCACCGCGTCGTGCGCGTGCAGGCTCTCGAAATGCGCGACGCGCGCTTCGAACCGGCGCACGTGCGGGTCCATGGACAGCGCGTGCGCCACGCGTCGCGCGGCGTCCTCGCAGAACATCAGGTTGCGCGCGTTAAGCGCCGCGAACGCCTGCTCGTCCTCACGCTTGACCGCCGTTTGCACCGGCGTGCCGAGCGCGAGTTCGACGCGATCGATCAGGTCGGCGATCGGCAAGGCCGTGAGGCCGTCCGCGAGGCGGACGCGCACCTCGGCGCGACTGCGCTGCGCATGCGGCGTAGCGACCAGCCCCGCTTCGGAATGAAGCCAGTCGCGCGCGGCCGCGGCCGGGATGTCGCCGTCCGCGCCGAACTGGCGCGCGAATGCCTCGCTGGCCATCTGCCGCGAGAGCGCGGCGGAGGCGGGACAGGTGGACGAATAGTCGACCGCCACGCCGAGCGAAAGCATCAGTTCGCCGTCGGCGAGCTGCGCATCGACTTCGACCGGATACGCCTTCCATCCCGCGTTGGCGCTGGCCAGCGCCGGCCGCAGCAGCAGGTGGTCGAACCGGATCACGAGCTGCCCGGTACCGGCCAGGCCGGCCTGCGTCTCGACCAGCGCTTCCAGTACCCGCGCGAGTCCCGCGGGCGTCATCTCCTCGGCCGCGAACGCATGCTGCAGGCGCAGGTACAGCCGCGACATGTGGATGCCGCGCGCATGCGGGTCGCGCAGGTCGACGTGCACGTCGACGCGCGCGGGCACCTGCATCGCCTCGCCCGTCGCCGAACGCGTACGCACCGGCAACGCGATCCCGGCCATGCCGACCCGGTCGAGCGTGCGCGCCGACGCGGCGCGATCGAGCGCGACGTCGGGCATGGGGCGGATCGGATTCATGGCGGATGCGGTGTCGGCGGAATCGCGCATTCTACCGGCGCGGTCCGACGCGCCCGGCCCGCGGGCGCAACGCTGCGTACGCGATCAGCCGCGCGCGCCGCGCCAGCCCGCCCAGAGCGCGGACCAGGGCGTCAGCGGCGCCGCCGCGTCGCCGCGGACGAGCCGACGGCGCGCGAGCGCCAGGGCGATGCCCCGGGGCGCGCCGACACCGCGCGTTCGCGGCCAGCGGGCGAGCAGCGCCGTCGCCGCGAGTCGACGTGCCTGCGCTGCGTCCTCGCCGCCGGCGGACGGCGGCAGTGCGTTCTCCGGATGCCGGGCGAGCCGCGCGTGCAGCCAGCAGGCCGTCACCGCGGCCGCATCGGCCTGTCCGCCGAACAACGCGGCATCCACCTGAGCGACCGCCCCGGCAACCGGGTCCAGCGCGCTCCACGCGCTATCCGGCGACAGCGGCCGCTCGCGGGTGGCGAGCAGCGCAGGCAGTGCGACCGCGACCTCACGCCAAGGCGCTGCGCCGCGCAGCAGCACCGCGCCCAGCGGATGCCGGCGACGGCCCTTCGCCCAGCCGTCCAGCTCCTCGATCCACCAGGCGAGCTTCGCCTCGCCCGGACGCGCGTCCGCGCCGCCCCAGGCCGCTTCCTGCCACTCGAACTGCAGTGCCTGCCACGCATCGACGAGCGGGCGCCGTGCGGCCGGCAGGAAGTTCTCGACCATCGCCCATTCGGGCCAGGCGCCACGCCACTTGGCGACGAAGGCCTCGACGTCGGCGCCGTCCGCGGTCGGGTCGTGCATCAGCCCACCCAGCGCGCGGGGTCGAGCATGTCGCGCGGCTCATCGAGCATCACGTCGCCCTGCCAGCTCATCGGATCGTCGCCGTCGAGCCGGTAGCCCCAGAGCGCGACCACGGAACGCATGCCGGCCGCGCGCGCGGCGACGATGTCGCGCTCGTCGTCGCCGACGTAGACGCAATCGGCTTCCATCACGCCCATGCGTTCGGCAGCGACCTGCAACGGCAGCGGATCGGGCTTGCGCGCCGGCAGCGAGTCGCCGCCGATCAGCACGTCGCAGCGCGTCTCCCAGCCCAGCAGCGGCATCAGCGCGACCGCGAGCGCCTCGGGCTTGTTGGTGACGATGCCCCAGCGCGAGCCGGCGGCCTCGATGGCCGACAGCACCTCTTCGATGCCGTCGAACGGCAGGCCATGCCGGCCGAGCTCACGGCGGTAATGCTCGAGGAATTCGGGAATCCACGCGTCGCGCGTCGCGGCGTCGATGCCCGGAAACGCGGCGCCGACCATCGCGCGCGCGCCCTTGGATACGTGCGGTCGCAGGGCCTCGAGCGTCATCGGCTCGATGTCGCGGGCCGCGCGCATCGCATTGACCGCGGCGAGCATGTCCGGCGCGCTGTCGAGCAGCGTGCCGTCCAGGTCGAACAGCACGGCCTTCGGGAACACCCTGTTCATGCCGGCTTGCGCGCGCTGACGATGTAGTTGACGTCGGCACGGCGGGACAGCCGCGCCGAATTCGTCAACGGCATGTAGGACAGGCCGCTGACGTCCTCCAGCTCGAGGTCCGCCGCGCGAAGCCACGCGGCCAGCTCGTGCGGACGCACGAAATCGCGGTACTGGTGCGTGCCTTTGGGCAGCAGGCGCGCGACGTACTCGGCCCCGACGATCGCGAGCGCGAACGCGGCCGGCGTCCGGTTGATGGTCGACACGAACAGCCGGCCGCCGGGCTTGAGCGCGTCGGCGCAGGCGCGGATCACGGCCTGCGGATCGGGCACGTGCTCGATCATTTCCATGCACGTCACCGCGTCGAACGCCGCGGGCATGGCCGCGGCGACCTCCTCCACGGGCTGCACGCGATAGTCGACCGTCGCACCGCTTTCCATCGCGTGCAGGCGCGCGACCTTGACGAGTTCGGGCGCGAGATCGAGCGCTGTCACCTCGGCGCCCGCAAGCGCCATCGCCTCGCTCAGAAGGCCGGCGCCGCAGCCGACGTCCAGCACCTTCGAGCCGGCGAGCGGCGTCCGCTCGGCGACGTAGCGAAGGCGCACGGGGTTCAGCGCGTGCAGCGGCTTCTGCGGGCCGTGCGGATCCCACCAGCGCGCGGCGAGCGCGCCGAAGCGGTCGAGTTCGGACTGGCGGAAATTGCCCGCGGCCTGGGTCGTCATTACGAGGTCCTGATGTCGGCGATGCGGCGGCGCCACTGGCGGGCGTTGGCGATGATCGAGTCGAGGTCCATGTCGACCAGCACGTGCTCGCGCAGCTTCGCGCGGCCGGCGATCCAGACGTCGGTGACCTGGTGCCGCCCGGTCGCATAGACCAGCTGCGAAATCACGTGGTGCAGCGGCTGGCTCTCGAGCCCGTCCAGGTCGATGCAGGCGAGGTCCGCCTGCTTGCCCGGCTCGATCGAGCCGATGCGGTCGCCGAGGCCGAGCGTGATCGCGCCGCCCAGCGTTGCCGCGCGCAGCGCGCTGGCGGCATCGAGGGCGGAGGCATCGTTCGCCACCGCCTTCGCCAGCAGCGCGGCCGTGCGGGTCTCGCCGACCATGTCGAGGTCGTTGTTGCTGGCGCAGCCGTCGGTACCGATGCCGAAGGTGACGCCCGCGTGCTGGAGCTTGCAGACCGGGCAGAAGCCCGAGGCGAGCTTGAGGTTCGATTCGGGGCAGTGCGCCACGCACACGCCGCGCTCGGCGCAGAGCGCGATCTCCTCGTCGGTCAGCTGGGTCATGTGCACGGCGATCAGGCGGTCGTCGACCAGCCCGAGCCGGTCGAGCCGTGCGATCGGCCGCATCCCGGTCTGGGCGACGGCGTCGGCGACTTCCTGGGCCGTCTCGTGCAGGTGCAGGTGCACGCGGACGTCGCGCTCGCGGGCGAAGTCGCGGACGCGCTCGAAGTTCGCATCGCTGACGGTGTACGGCGCATGCGGCGCCATCGCGGTGCCGACGAGCGCGTGGCCGCGCCAGGCATCGTGCACGTCGCCGGCCTTGGCGAAGTACTCGTCGGAGGTCTTCGCCCATGCGGTCGGGAAATCGATCACCGGCAGCCCCACCAGCGCGCGGAAACCGTGCCGCGCGTAGGTCTCGGCCTGCACGTCCGGAAAGAAGTAGTTCTCGTTGGCGCAGGTGGTGCCGCCGCGAAGCATCTCCGCGATCGCGAGCGTGACGCCGTCGCGCACGAACTCCGGCCCGATCACCGCGCCCTCGACCGGCCAGATGTGGCCCTGCAGCCAGTCCATCAGCGGCAGGTCGTCGGCGATGCCGCGCAGCAGCGTCATCGGATTGTGCGTATGCGAATTGACGAGGCCGGGAATGAGCGCCGAGCCGTGGCGCTCGATCGTCTGGCCCGCGACGAAGCGCGCGCGCATCTCCGCGCGCGGGCCGATCGCAACGATCCGGTCGCCCTGCACCGCCACCGAGTGGTCCTCCAGCACCGCGCCATGCGGCACCACCGGCACGACCCAGCCGGCCTCGATCAGCACGTCACAGCCTTCGTTCGACTCGCCCATCCGTCCACCCCGTCTTTCCCATGCGGAAGCCTAGCCGCGCCGGCGTTACCCGCGCGACATCGGCCCGATACGCAGAAGCCCGCGGAGGTCCGCGGGCTTCGGCATGGCGCCGGCCGTCGTGCGGCCGGTGCGATGACTCACTTCACGCGGCTGACGTAGTCGCCCGAGCGCGTGTCGACCTTGATCACTTCGTCCTGGTTCACGAACAGCGGGACGCGCACGACCGCACCGGTTTCCAGCGTCGCCGGCTTGCCGCCGCCACCCGAGGTGTCGCCGCGCACGCCCGGATCGGTCTCGACGATCTTGAGCTCGACGAAGTTCGGCGGCTGCACCGAGATCGGCGTGCCGTTCCACAGCGTCACCACGCACTCCTCCTCGCCCTTCAGCCACTTCTCGGCGCCGGCCATGCCCGCCTTGTCGGACTGGACCTGCTCGAAGGTCTCGGGGTTCATGAAGTGCCAGTACTCGCCGTCGGCGTAGAGGTACTGCATGTCGGTGTCGACCACGTCGGCCACTTCGAGGTTGTCCGTCGCCTTCATCGTCAGCTCGACCACGCGGCCGGACTTGATGTTGCGGTACTTGATGCGCGTAAAGGCCTGGCCCTTGCCCGGCTTGACGTACTCGGTCTCGGTGATGACGCACGGATCGTTGTTGACCAGGATCTTCTGTCCGGTCTTGACGTCGTTCATGCCCAGGCTGGCCATGGAAACACTCCTGCAGATGGTCGGGCCGGCGCGGGGCGCGCGGCTAGAATGGGACGATGCCGCCCGGACGGGCCGCGAATCGATTCGGATCAGCCCGCAATGATACCCGCTGCCCTCACCCCGCCGCACGCCACGCCGGCCCCGCGCTGGCAACAGCTCTGGCGCGACGCGGTGCGCGATCCCCGCGAGTTGCTGGCGATGCTGGGACTGGACGCGGCGGCGAGCGGGATGTCGGACGCCGCCGCCGCGCAGTTCGCCCTGCGCGTGCCGCGCGGCTTCGTGGCGCGCATGCGGGCGGGCGATCCGGGCGACCCGCTGCTCCGCCAGGTCCTCCCGCTGGACGCCGAGATGCAGCCCACGCCCGGGTTCGCGCTCGATGCGGTGGGGGACACGCTGGCCCGCGCCGGGCAGGGCGTGATCCGCAAGTACCGGGGCCGGGCGCTGCTTGTCGCCACGGGCAGCTGCGCCGTCAATTGCCGGTACTGCTTCCGTCGCCACTTCCCCTACGGCGAGGAGACGGCCGCGGCTGCGGGCTGGCGCGAGGCCGTCGGCCTCATCGCCGCCGACCCGTCGATCGACGAGGTCATCCTGTCCGGTGGCGACCCGTGGTCGCTGTCCACCCCGAAACTGGCCGAGCTCACCGACGCGCTTGCCGGCGTGCCGCACCTGCGCCGCCTCCGGGTGCACACGCGCCTGCCGGTCGTGCTGCCCGAGCGCGTGGACGAGGCGCTCGTCGCGTGGCTGCGCGCCCTGCCCTGGCCGGTGACGGTGGTCCTGCACGCGAACCATGCCAACGAGTTCGACGACACCGTGGACGCGGCCCTCGCCCGCCTTCGCGCGGCCGGCGCGACCCTGCTCAACCAGGCGGTGCTGCTGCGGGGCGTCAACGACTCGGTCGACGCGCTCGCCGCGCTGTCCGAGCGCGGCTTCGCGGCCGGCGTGCTGCCCTACTACCTGCACCAGCTCGACCGCGTGCAGGGCGCCGCGCATTTCGAGGTCGACGACGCCACGGCCCGCGAACTCCATCGCGCGCTGGCCGCGCGCCTGTCGGGCTACCTCGTGCCGCGGCTGGTGCGCGAGGTCGCGGGCGACCCCGGCAAGCGCCCGCTCTGAAGCATCCGGCCCCGCGGCCGATCAGGACGGGTAAGGGTCCGATCGCTACCCCTGCGGACCGGGATGGACGTCGCCATTCGTCCGCCGGGATCGACCGTTCGGGGATGACGCGGCCGGGCCCGGCATGTCATAAAGGACCGATCGCCAGGAGATGCGAATGCAGTTCGGCAAAGACGCAGCCCTACGACTCCTCATCGTCGATGACACCGTCGAGGCGGCCGAGGCCGTCGTCAGCACGCTCCGCAACGCCGGCATCGCGGTCCGCCCCTCGCGGCCGGAGAACGCCGACGAGCTGGTCCACCAGATCACCCAGCAGTCGCCCGACCTGGCGCTGGTCGGGCGCGACGCCGCGCTCGTCCCGGCCTCGCTGGTCCTGCAGCACGTCGCGACGAGCGGCAAGGATCTCCCGGTGCTCCTGCTGGTCGATACGATCGACGAGGCGGGCCTGCTCGACGCGCTGTCCGTCGGCGCCCGCGGCGTGCTGCTGCGGCACCGCAACGACCACATCGTCAATACCGTGCGCACCGAGTGGGCCGACCTCGAGGCGCGCCGCGCGCTGCGCAAGCTCGAGTTCCAGGTCCGCGAGACCGAGCGCCGCTGCGACGCGCTGATCGAGTCCTCGCGCGACCCGATCGCCTACATCCACGAGGGCATGCACATCCGGGCCAATTCGGCCTACCTCGAGATGTTCGGCTACGAGTCGTTCGACGAGGTCGAGGGCATGTCGATCCTCGACATGATCGCGCCGTCGCACGTCGAGCCCTTCAAGGCGCTGCTGAAGAAGCTGTCCAAGGGCGAGGCGCCGCCGCCGCGCGTGGAAGTCGAGGCGCGCACGCTGGACGGGAACCAGGTCCCGGCGGTGATGGAATTCACGCCCGCGATGTACGAGGGCGAACACTGCCTGCAACTCGTGCTGCGGCGGCAGGAACTCGACCCCGACCTCGCGCGGGAAGTCGAGGAGCTGCGCCAGCGCGACCAGGCCACGGGCCTGCTCAACCGCCCCACGTTCCTGCGTGCGCTGGAGGACGCGGTGGCGGACGCGGCGCAGAACTCGACGCACAGCGGCTTCCTGCTGATCGAGCCGGACTATTACGCCAAGCTGCTGCAGGACATCGGGCTGGACGCCGCGGACGACCTCGTCGCCGCCTGCGCCCGCCGGTTGCGCGAGAGCGTGCCGGAGGACGTCGTGCTGGCCCGCTTCGGCGAGCACCAGTTCGCCGCGCTCGCCCGGGGCGCCACGCACGAGGTCACGCAGCAGCTGGCCGAACAGGTGCGCACGGCGTTCGCCGAGCACGTGGTCGAGGTCGGCAACCGCTCGCTCAACGCGACCCTGAGCATCGGCGGCGTGCAGGTCGGCGAGAAGATCGCGAGCGTCACCGCGGTGCTCGCGCGCGCGACCCAGGGCGTGCAGTCCTGCGTCGGCATGGGCGGCAACCGCGTCGAGCTGTTCGACCCGGGCGCGGCCGACCGCGCCGAGGAAGAGCGCGTGCAGGCTTGGGTCGACCGCATCCGCGATGCCCTCGATTCCGACCGCTTCACGATGGCCTACCAGCCGCTCGTGAGCCTGCATGGCGAGCCGGGCGAGATCTACGAGGCCTACCTGCGCATGAAGGGCGACCAGGGCGAGCTCGTCGCTCCCCTCGCCTTCCTGCAGATCGCCGAGGAGAACGGCCTGCTGTGGGAGATCGACCGCTGGGTCGTCGGCCGCGCGCTCGAGGTCATCGGCGAGCGCATGCGCGCCGGAAAGCGCACGACGCTGCTGGTGAAGATCACCGAGAGCTCGCTGCAGGACGACAGCCTGCTCAAGCACATCGAGGAGCAGATCACCCGCCACGGCGCCGATGGCAGCCTGCTGGTCGTGCAGTTGCCCGAGTCGAAGGTGTTCACCAACCTGCGCGCGGCACAGGAGTTCCAGGCGCGCGCCGCACGCTCGGGCGTGCGCGTCGGGCTGGAGCACTTCGGCGCCGGCCTCAACTCGTTCCAGCTGCTCGCCCACTTCGAGGCCGATTTCCTGAAGATCGACCGCACCTTCATGGAGAGCCTGGGCACCAGCACCGAGCACCAGCAGCGCCTGCGCGAAATCACCGACAAGGCGCGCGCGCTCGGCAAGCGCACCATCGCCGAGCACGTGCGCGACGCGCAGAGCATGACCGTGCTGTTCGGCGCCGGCGTCGACTACGCGCAGGGCTTCTTCCTCGCCGGCGTGAGCACGGCGATGGACTACGACTTCGGCTGAGCCACGCCGACGGCCCAACGAAAAAGCCCGCCGTCAGGCGGGCTTTCTTTCGTTTCGAGACCGACTCAGCTGACCACGCGCACCGACGGCGCTTCCGTCGGCATCCGCCGCAGCGCCTCGATGCGCTCGGCCAGCGGCGGATGCGTCATGAACAGGCTGCGCAACCCGTGCGCGACGCCGCCGCTGATGCCGAACGCCTGCACCTGCTTGGGCAGCGTCGTCTCGCCGTAGGTGCGCGACAGCTTTTCCAGCGCCGAGATCATCTTCTCGCGACCGGCCAGGCGCGCGCCGCCGGCATCGGCACGGAACTCGCGATGGCGCGAGAACCACATCGCGATCACGCTCGCGAACAGACCGAACACCAGATCGAGCACCATGACCGTGGCGAAGTAGCCGAAGCCGCCGCGACGGTCGCCGCCGCCGAGGTAGCCGTCGATCATCCGGCCGACCACGCGCGCGAGCACGATCACGAACGTATTCAGCACGCCCTGCACGAGCATCATCGTGACCATGTCGCCGTTGGCGACGTGGCTGACCTCGTGGCCGAGGACGGCTTCCGCCTCGTCGCGATCCATGTTGCGCAGCAGGCCGGTGGACACCGCGACCAGCGCGTCGTTGCGGCTCGGCCCGGTCGCGAAGGCGTTGATTTCGGGCGCGTCGTAGACGGCCACTTCCGGCATTGCGATGCCCGCCGCCTCGGACTGGCGGCGCACGGTGTCGAGCAGCCAGCGCTCGGACTCGTTGCGCGGCTGGTCGATCACCTGCGCGCCGGTGCTGCGCTTGGCCACCCATTTCGACATCATCAGCGAAATGAACGAGCCGCCGAAGCCGAACAGCGTCGCCATCACGAGGAGGCCTCCGCTGGTCTGCGGGTCCACGCCCAGCAGCCGCATGACGATGCTGAGCAGCACCAGCACGGCGAGGTTGGTGGCGAGGAACAGGGTGATTCGCTTGAGCATGGCGTCGATCGTCCGGAGGGGCGTGCTGCGTCCACTGCAACGTGGCGCGCGGACGGCCGCTTTTCAAGCGCCGCTCGCCCGCACGTGCAGCACGGCTTCAGCGCGGTGACAGTGCCGACCGGCTATCGCGGGCGCTTCGCGCCGTCCCCGACCGGCGACCTGCACGCCGGATCCTTGCTGGCCGCGCTCGGCAGCTGGCTGTTCGCGCGACGCGCCGCGGGCCGCTGGCTCGTGCGCATCGAGGACGTCGATCGGCCGCGCGAGGTCGCCGGCGCGGCGGTCCGCCAGCTCGCCGCCCTGCGCGCTTGCGGGCTGCAGCCGGACGAGCCGGTGCAACGGCAGAGCGAGCGCGAACAGCTGTACCGCGCCGCGCTGGAGGACCTGGCCGACCGTGGCCTCGCGTTTCCGTGCTGGTGCAGCCGCAGCGACCTCGCCGCGACCGGCGGCATCCACCGCGCCTGCGTGCGCGCCCCGGACCCCGATCGCATGCCGGCGATCCGATTGCGGGTCGCGGACGGGACCCGCATCCGTTTCGTCGACGACGTCCGCGGCCCGCAGGTGCAGGACGTCGACGCCGAGGTCGGCGACTTCGTGCTGTTCCGTGCGGACGGCCTGTGGGCCTACCAGCTGGCCGTGGTCGTCGACGATGCGGCGCAGGGCATCGGACACGTCGTCCGCGGCGCCGACCTGCTCGATTCCACGCCGCGGCAGATCCTGCTGCAGCACGCGCTGGGCCTGCCCACGCCCGGCTACGCGCACCTGCCCCTGGTGACGGATGCCGGCGGCCGCAAGCTCTCGAAGTCCGATGCCGCGCATCCGTTCGACCCGGCCGCCCCCCTGCCCGCGATGCGACGCGCCTGGGCCGCGCTGGGGCAGTCGCCGCTGCCGGACGCGGGCCTGCACGAACCCGCCGACTGGCTCGCGCTGGCGCTGGCGGCGTTCGATCCGGCCCGCATTCCCACCTGCGACTAGGGCTTCGTGCCTAGAATCCCGCCACGGGCGCAGGTCGCGCCGGCAGGGAGGAACACATGCAGAGCCGCGTAGCACTGGTCACGGGCGGAACGGGTGGCATCGGTACGTCGATCATCGAGCGGCTGGCCGGGATGGGCCTTCGCGTCGCCACCAACTATCGCGACGAAGGCCGCGCGCGCGCCTGGCAGCAGTCGATGCGCGACCGCGGCATCGAGGTGCACCTGTCGCGGGCGGACGTCGCCGATCCCGCGCAGTGCGAAGCGATGGTGCGCGACATCGAGCAGGCGCTCGGGCCGGTCGACGTGCTCGTCAACAACGCCGGCATCACGCGCGACACGCCGTTCCACCGCATGACCGCGCAGCAGTGGAACGACGTGATCGCGACGAACCTGGGCTCGGTGTTCAACGTGACGCGCCCGGTGATCGAGGGCATGCGCGAGCGCAAGTGGGGCCGCATCATCCAGATCAGCTCGATCAACGGCCAGAAGGGCCAGTACGGCCAGGCGAACTACGCGGCATCGAAGGCCGGCATGCACGGGTTCACGATCTCGCTGGCGCAGGAAAACGCGAAGTTCGGCATCACGGTGAACACGGTGTCGCCCGGCTACATCGCCACCGACATGGTGATGGCCGTGCCCGAGGAAGTCCGCGGCAAGATCATCCAGCAGATCCCGACGGGCCGGCTCGGCAAGCCCGAGGAGATCGCCTACGCGGTGGCGTTCTTCATCCCGGACGACGCCGGCTGGATCACCGGCGCCAACCTGTCGGCCAACGGCGGCCAGTACATGGGTTGGTAACCCGCGCTGAAGCGGTCAGCCACGGGGCTGGCCGCTCGCGGCGCGAGGTTGCGTGGCGTTGCGCACTGCGTCATTCTCGACGCATCCCGCTTCCGGTCCTTGCAGATGGCTTCTCCGCGCGTCATCAAGAAGTACCCGAACCGCCGGCTCTACGACACGGAAATCTCGAGCTACATCACCATCGAGGACGTGCGCCAACTGATCGTCGATGGCGAGGAGTTCGAAGTGCGCGATGCGCGCTCCGGTGACGATCTCACCCGGCAGGTGCTGCTGCAGATCATTGCCGAGCACGAACAGGACGGCGAGCCCATGCTCTCCACGCAGCTGCTCAGCCAGATCATCCGCTTCTACGGCGATTCGATGCAGGGCTTCATGGGCACCTACCTCGAGAAGTCGATGCAGGTCTTCCTCGACCAGCAGCAGCAGTTCCGCGCGCAGATGGGCGGGTTGCTCGGCCAGACGCCGTGGACGCTGATGAACCAGCTCACCGAGCGCAACCTGCAGATGTGGAAGGACTTCCAGCAGAACCTCGCCGGCAGCATGGGCACGCCGACCGCACGCAAGGGTGAGGCACAGAAATAAGCGCCTGCGGCATCGCGCCGCGGGCGCCCCTGCACCGCCTTACTGGCGCGGTGCCGTCCCGCAGTACTTCTGGTAGAACGCTTCCGCGCGCGGCATGAGCTGCTGCAGGCGGGCCATGCGGTTTTCCGGGTCCGGGTGCGTCGACGCGAATTCCGGCGGACGCTGCCCCCCGCCGATCTGCGACATGCGCTGCCACAGCGGCACGGCCTCGTGCGGATTGAAGCAGGCCGCCGCCGCGAGCATCAGCCCTACCTCATCCGCCTGGGATTCGTGATTGCGGCCGTACGGCAGGATGAAGCCGTACTGCGCGCCGGCGCCCAGCGCACCCATCACCGCGCGCTGCTGGTTTGGGTCCATGCCGCCCAGCGCGACGCCCGCCGCCATCTGGCCCATCTGAACCAGCTTCTGCTGCGCCATTCGCTGCGAGCCGTGGCGCAGAAGCGCATGCGCGATCTCGTGGCCCATCACGATGGCCATCGCATCCTGGTTCTGCGCGACGGGCAGCAGCCCGGTGTACACGGCCATCTTGCCGCCGGGCAGGCAGAACGCGTTCGCGTCGTCGGACTGGATCACGGCGACGTCCCACTGGAAGTTGCGGTAGTCCTCGGGCGCCGGCGCGCCGTGCTCGGCGGCCAGTGCCTGCGTCACGTCGGGCACGCGCTGGATCAGGCGCTGCGCGATGCCGCGGATCTGCTGGCTCACCTGCGCGTCAGCCGGCATGAGCGCGTTCTGCGCCTGCGCATCGCCGATGACCTGGTCGAAGGCCTGCGCGCCGAGCTGCACCTCCTCGTCGGTCGACGCGCCGTAATGCGCCGTCTCGCCGGTGTACGGATCCTTCTTGGCGCTGCCCATCCACGAGACCGCCGCGTAGATCGCGAAGCCGATCATCACGATCCAGCGGATGGAGCCGAGGCCGAAGCCACGGCGTCGCGCGCCCATGCCCTGGCCCATTGGATCGATACGCATCGGAGCACTCCTGAAGGTTGCGACGTCAGAGGTCGCGCACCACCCGGAAGCCGATGCGCGCGTTCGTGGTGTCGGCGTCCAGCCCGGCGCGGAAGGCCGAGCGCGTCTGCGCCGGCGCGCTGGCCCATGAACCGCCGCGCACCACGCGCTGCCGGCAGCCCGGATTCACCCAGGCGCGCTGGTCGCGCGGCGCGCGGCGGTAGCTGGCATGCCAACAGTCCGCGACCCACTCGCTGACATTGCCGCCGAGGTCGTGAAGACCGAATCGTCCGGGGCGAT
Source organism: Cognatilysobacter segetis (assembly GCF_004359965.1). Classification (GTDB taxonomy): domain Bacteria; phylum Pseudomonadota; class Gammaproteobacteria; order Xanthomonadales; family Xanthomonadaceae; genus Cognatilysobacter; species Cognatilysobacter segetis. The sequence continues at coordinate 33,182 of NZ_SMRQ01000026.1, forward strand.
AGCGCCCCACCGGCGTCGGCCCCCACGCGCCGTCGAGGTAACCGCGGAACGCGTCCGTCCAGCCCCGCCCGGTCGGCGAGCGATCGGCGGCGCCGGTGAAATTGCCCGCGCCGGGCGGTGGCGTCCCGGTGCCCCACGGGTACGCGGTTCGTGCTCCGGCCCGCAAGGCGTACTCGAACTCGGCCTCGCTGGGCAGGCGGTAGCGATGCCCGGTCTGGTCGGCCAGCCACTGCGCATAGGCGCTGGCGTCCTTCGCGCTGACGTGGATGACGGGCAGGTCGTCGGCGGCGGGCCGGCCGAGGTAATCGTCGCGCCAGTCGACGTGGCCGCGCCGCGCGAAGTTGCCGCTGCGCAGGTCGTAGGCGACGGAGTAGCCGCGCCGCGTCGAACGCGGGCGATAACCGGTCGACTCGACGAAGCGGCGGAACTGCCCGACGGTGACTTCGGTCACCGACATCGCGAAGCCGCGCTGGAAATGCAGGGGCCGCGTCGGCCGCTCCGCGTCGGTCGCGCCGCGTTCGCCGGCGGGCGCTCCCATCACGAAGTCCCCGTGCGGCACGACGATCATCGTCGGCGTGCGTCCCCCGCCCTGCAGGCCGTCGGTGAAGCGCTGTCCCGGTACGAACAAGCCGTAATGCACCGCGAAGTCGATGCGCCGGCGCAACTCGGCCGCGGTCGGATCCGCCGCGGGCGCGATCCGCAGGATATGCGCGAGGTAGCCGCGCGCGATCTCGATGCCCTTGGGCTGCGGGAGCGCGGCGATGCCCGCGTCGCGCAGGTCGCCGATGCGGGCGGCGCGTTCGAAGGCGATGCGCGCCCGCGCCTCCGCCACCGGCGCGTTGTCCGGCCTGACCGCCGCCGCGAACGCGAGCCAGCGCTCGGCGCCCGCGTATTCCTCCCGCGCCGCGGCATCCTCCGCCCGCCGGATCAGCGCGCTCTCGGCCGCCGCGAGGCCCTGGCGCGCGCGGGCGTCGGTCGCCCGCAGGGCCAGCGCGCGGCGGAAGAACCCGATCGCGCCCCCGCCCGCCTCGCCCACGTCGCCGCGCGCGAGTGCCGCCTCGCCGAGTTCGCTGAAGCGTTGTCCGTCCTCGACGCGATCGACCTGCTGCAGGAAGCGCTCGACGTCCGGCCGGTCGAGCGCGACGACGCGCAGCGCGGCGGCGGCCTGCCGCACGCGGTCGAGCGCGCCCGGATCGGTATCGATGTCCGACAACGCCTCGCGGGCCTGCAGCAGGAGGCCGTCGATCGAATGCACCACGCCGGCCTCGGCGCGCGTGCGGATCGGCTCGTACGCGCGAAGGGCGAGGAAGATCGGCAGCGCGCCGTCGTCTTCGACGAAGCGGCCCTCCGACAGCGCGCGGTCGGCCTGCGCCGCGAGCGTCAACGCATTGCGGCGGTCGACCTCGATGCGCGGTGCGCGCCACGTCGGCAGGCGATCGTCGCTGCCCGCGACGGTCACGGTCGGCGCCGTGCGCGGCTTCGGCGGTGGCGCGTCGCGGCCCTGTCCGCAGCCGCCCGCCAGCAGCGCGACGGCGATCGCGATGCCACGGACGCGCGTCGTCGGGGCCTTCGTGCGCAAGACGTCTCCTGCCTGCGGCCGCTGCCGCCGGGTCCACGGAAAGTAGGCTATTGTCGCCCGCTCCCGCAAACCCGGCACCCGTCTTGGCCCACTGGATCGACAGCCCCGACGCGCTGCGCGCGCGCCTTTCCACGCGACCCGCGCGCGTCGGCCTGGATACCGAGTTCATCCGCGAACGCACTTACTGGCCGAAGCTAGCGCTCGTGCAGATCGCGCTCCCGCTGGACGACGGCGGCATCGACATCCTGCTCGTCGACACGCTGGTTCCCGGCATGACGGAGGCGCTCGCGCCACTGCTCGCGAACACCTCGGTGCTGAAGGTCATGCACAGCCCGAGCGAGGACCTCGTCGCGTTCCGTCAGTCCTGCGGCGAAGTGCCGCGGCCACTGTTCGATACGCAGGCCGCCGCCGCGCTCGTGGGGCTGGGCGCCGGCATGGGCTACCAGAAGCTGGTCGCCGAGATCACCGGCACCGCACTCGAGAAGGGCGAAACGCGCTCGGACTGGCTGCGACGCCCGCTGTCGCCGTCGCAGCTGACGTACGCCGCCGAGGACGTCGCGCACCTGTTCGAGATGCACGACGTGCTGTCGACGAAGCTCGACGCGCTCGACCGCCGCGCGTGGTTCGAGGCCGACATGGCGCGCACCGTCGCGACGGCGATCGAGGATCCCGTCGAGCGCTGGCCGCACCTGTCCATGCGCACCGCCAGCTTCCTCGATCGCGGCGCGCAGCTCCGCCTGCTCCGCCTGCTGCGCTGGCGCGATGCGCACGCACGCACCGCCGACCTGCCGCGCGGCTGGGTGCTCGACAACGAGCTCGCGGCGTCGCTCGCGCGACTGCCAGACCCCACCCGCGACGATGTGGGCGAGGCAATCCGCGCCCATCCCAAGGGACCGCGAAAGCTGGTCGATGCCGTCTGGTCCGCGATGACGACCGCATTGCCCGACGAAGCCGAGGCTCCGGACGCCGCGCTGGCGGAGCGTCGCGACAAGTCCCGCCTGAAAGCGCTACAGGACGCGGTCTCGCGCCGCGCCGCCGAGTTGGGCGTGCCCGACGCCGTGCTCGCGTCGCGCCGGATGCTCGAGCCGCTGCTGGACAGTGGCGAGTGGCCGGATGCACTGGAAGGCTGGCGCCGCGAACAGCTCGAGCCGGCGCTGCAGCCGCTGCTGGCGAAGCCGGCGGGCTGAGTCGCGGTCGACGCGCCATCGGCGCGCGCATCGGGCGGATAAAAAACGGCGCCCGAAGGCGCCGTCTGGAATCGTGGTGGAGCCAGGGAGGATCGAACTCCCGACCTCGTCATTGCGAACGACGCGCTCTCCCAGCTGAGCTATGGCCCCACGGTGGGACGCGCAGTGTAACGGGGCGACGGCCGTCCTGCCAAGCGGTCGGCAGCGGCCCGGAACGTGATTAACGGCACGGTCCGCGTCCGTGCGAAAATCGCCCGCTTGGGGCCCCGTAGCTCAGCTGGATAGAGCGTCCCCCTCCTAAGGGGAAGGTCGCACGTTCGAATCGTGTCGGGGCTGCCATTCCACCCACGCCGCTACGCCGCCTGTGCCCGCTGCGATGCCCCATCGGCATCGGCCGCGGCTGCCGTCCGGCCGATCCATGGAGCCACCGATGCCGCACCCCGTCCTCTCCGCCCTCGGCCTGACCGAGCTCGAATCCGGCACCTACCTCGGCGCAGGCGAGTGGTCGTCCACGCGCGATGCCGGCGTGCTCGAGTCGATCAGCCCGACCGACGGCGCCCTGCTCGCCCGCGTGCAGGCCTCGTCGCAGGAGGATTACGACACCATCGTCGAGCGCGCGCAGGCCGCCTACAAGGTGTGGCGCACCACGCCGGCCCCGCGCCGCGGCGAGGCGATCCGCCTCTGCGCCGAGGCGCTGCGCCAGCACAAGGACGCGCTCGGCTCGCTGGTCGCGCTGGAGATGGGCAAGTCGAAGCCGGAAGGCGACGGCGAGGTGCAGGAGATGATCGACATCGGCGATTTCGCCGTCGGCCTCTCGCGCCAGCTCTACGGCCTGACGATGCATTCGGAGCGCCCCGGCCACCGCATGTACGAGCAGTGGCATCCGATCGGCCTGGTCGGGATCATCTCGGCGTTCAACTTCCCGGTCGCGGTGTGGGCCTGGAACTCGTTCGTCGCGGCCGTCTGCGGCGACATCTCGATCTGGAAGCCCTCGCCCAAGACGCCGCTGTCGGCCATCGCGTCGATGAAGATCTGCAACGAGGCGCTGCGCGCCGGCGGCTTCCCCGACATCTTCTTCCTGTTCAACGACGCCGGCTCCGACCTCGCGCAGGCGTTCGTCGACGACAAGCGCATCCCGCTGATCAGCTTCACCGGCTCGACGAAGGTCGGCCGCATGGTGGGTGAGCGCGTCGCGCGCCGCATGGGCCGCTCCCTGCTGGAGCTCGGCGGCAACAACGCGATCATCGTCGACCCATCGGCCGAGCTGAAGCTGGCGATTCCGGCGATCGTGTTCGGCGCCGTCGGCACCGCGGGCCAGCGCTGCACGACCACGCGCCGCCTGTTCGTGCACGAGTCGATCTACGACGACGTGCTCGCCAAGCTCGTGACCGCCTACAAGCAGGTCGAGGGCAAGATCGGCGATCCGACCGATCCGGCCAACCTGATGGGCCCGCTGAACTCGCGCGATGCCGTGCAGGCCTATCTCGACGCGATCGAACGCGCGAAGGCGCAGGGCGGCACGATCGTATCCGGCGGCGCCGCGATCGACCGTCCCGGCAACTTCGTGCTGCCGGCGCTGGTCACCGGTCTGACCAACGATGCCGAAGTCGTGCAGACCGAGACGTTCGCGCCGATCCTCTACGTCATGAAGTATTCGACGCTCGACGAGGCGATCGAGCTGCAGAACGCCGTGCCGCAGGGCCTGTCGTCGTCGATCTTCACCACCAACCTCAAGGCGGCCGAGCAGTTCCTGTCGGCGGCGGGTTCGGACTGCGGCATCGCCAACGTCAACATCGGCACGTCCGGTGCGGAAATCGGCGGTGCGTTCGGTGGCGAGAAGGAGACGGGCGGCGGTCGCGAGTCGGGTTCGGATGCGTGGAAGGCCTACATGCGCCGCCAGACCAACACCATCAACTACTCCGACGCACTGCCGCTGGCGCAGGGCATCAAGTTCGACCTCTGACGCCATGAACGCGCTGCCGCCTCCGTCCGCGTCGACGTTGCCGACGAGCCCCCTGGCGATCGCGAGCCTGGTCTTCGGCATCGCGTGTTGGGTCGTGCTGCCCGTGCTGGGCAGCCTCGGCGCGATCATCTGCGGCCACCTGGCGAAGCGCGAAATCCGCGACGCCCACGGACGGGTCGGTGGAAGCGGCATGGCGACCGCCGGGCTGGCACTCGGGTACGTGCACCTGGCATTCGCGATCATCGCCACCGTGTTCGTGATCCTGCTGTTCGGCGGGTTCGCGGCAGCGCTGCTCGCGATCGGGCTGCACGCGCACTGATGTACGGCCTGCTGCGGCCCCTGCTGTTCACGCTCGACGCGGAGACCGCGCATGGCATCGGCCTGCGCGGCCTCGACGCGCTCGAACGGATGGGCGCGCTCGACCTCGTCGCGCGGCGGCCGGCGGAATCGCCGTTCCCGGTGTCCGTGTTCGGGCTCGACTTCCCGAACCCGGTCGGCCTGGCCGCGGGCCTCGACAAGAACGGCGCGCACATCGACGCGCTGTTCGGCCTCGGCTTCGGTTTCGTCGAGGTGGGCACAGTGACGCCCCGCCCGCAGGCCGGCAATCCGAAGCCGCGCATGTTCCGGCTGGCGAAGCACCGCGCGATCATCAACCGGCTCGGCTTCAACAACCTGGGCGTGGATGCGCTGGTGCGCAACGTCGAGGCCGTGCGCCACCGTCGCGGCATCCTCGGCATCAACATCGGCAAGAACAAGGACACGCCGAACGAGTCGGCGCAGGACGATTACCTGCACTGCCTCGAGCGCGTGTATCCGCTGGCGGACTACATCACCGTCAACATCTCCTCGCCGAACACCGCCGGCCTGCGCGAACTGCAGGAAGAGCAGGCGCTTCGCCGCCTCGTCGGCACGCTGCGCGAGGCGCAGGAGCGCCTCGGCGCGCAGCACGGCAAGCGCGTGCCGATGCTGGTGAAGGTCGCGCCGGATCTCTCGGACGATGACATCGAGGCCGCGGCGCGCGTGCTGGCCGACCTGCAGGTCGACGGCGTGGTCGCGACCAACACCACGATCTCGCGCGAAGGCGTCGAGGACTCGCCCCATGCGGACGAACCCGGCGGGCTGTCCGGCGCGCCGCTGATGCCGCAGGCGACCTACGTGCTGCGGCGCATGCGCACGCGCATGCCCGAATCGATCCCGCTCATCGGCGTCGGCGGCATCCTGTCCGGCGCGGACGCGGTCGCGAAGATGGCGGCCGGCGCAAGCCTCGTGCAGTGCTACACCGGCTTCATCTACCGCGGCCCGGTGCTCGTGCGCGAATGCGTCGCGGCGATCCGCCGTCGCAAGGAAGCGCCGAGCCGCGGGCACGTGCCGCCCGCATGAGCACGCCGGGCCTGCGCATCCATCGCGACGCCGACCTGCGCCGCCTGAATACGTTCGGCGTCGCCGTGCGCGCGCCGTGGCTGGTCGAGGTCGACGATGCCGCGCGCCTGCCGCAGGCGTTCGCGGCGGAGCCGATCGCCGGCCGCGTGCCGCTCGTGCTCGGCGGCGGCAGCAACATGCTGTTCGTCGCACCCCCGGCCGAGCCGGTGCTGCGCCTACCGGGCGTCGACGTGCGCATGGTCGACGACGACGGCGACGTGGTGACGGTGTACGCCGACGCCGGCGTCGAATGGCATGCGCTGGTGATGCGCACGCTGGACGAGGGGCTGTCCGGACTGGAAAACCTCGCGCTGATCCCGGGCACCGTGGGCGCTTCGCCGATCCAGAACATCGGCGCCTACGGGGTGGAGATCGGCGAGCGCATCGTGGCCGTGCACGCGTTCGAGCCGGCCACCGGCGGCAATGTGCGACTGCCGCGCGAGGCCTGCGACTTCGCCTACCGCGACAGCCTGTTCAAGCACGAACCGTCGCGCTACGTCGTGACGGGCGTGGAATTCGCGCTGCGTCGCGGCGGCGCGCCCAACCTTTCGTATGCGGGCATCGCCGACGAGTTGGCCGCGCGCGGGATCGATGCGCCGTCGGCACGCGACGTCGCCGACGCGGTGATCGCCATCCGTCGCCGCAAGCTGCCCGACCCGGCGGTCATCGGCAACGCCGGCAGCTTCTTCAAGAACCCGATCGTGCCGGCCGCGCAGGCCGACGCGCTGCTCGCGGCGAATCCGCGCCTGCCCGTATTCGCCGCCGGCGACGGCCGCCGCAAGCTGTCGGCGGCCTGGCTGATCGACAGCGCCGGCCTCCGTGGCTATCGCGACGGCGACGCCGGCGTGTCGGAAGGCCACGCGCTGGTGCTGGTCAACCACGGCAATGCGACCGGCGCCGACCTGCTGCGCGTGGCGCGACACGTGGCCGCTGGCGTGCACGCGCGCCACGGCGTCGCGCTCGAGCCCGAGCCGCGACTGGTCGGCGCGACCTGGGCGCAGTGACGGCGGCGCCCGCGAGGTCATCGCCACGACGCTGCATCGCGCCGGCCACCGACTCCGTGACCCAGCGTCACGAACGCATCGCCCCGATGGGCGATCCTTGACCCGATGACCGCCCCCGCCCCGCCCGCCCCCGCGACCGTCATGCGCGCGGCGCTGCTCATGCTCGCCAGCACGCTGTTCTTCGGACTCATGGCGATCACGATCCGCTACGCCTCGCGCACGCTGCCGACGTTCGAGATCGCTTTCTGGCGCAACACGTTCGGTCTGCTCGCGCTGTTGCCGCTGCTGCTGCGAAGTGGCGCCTCGCTGCGCACCCGGCAGCTTCCGAAATACCTGCTGCGCAGCGCGATCGGCATCGGCTCGATGCTCTGCTCGTTCTGGGCGATCGGCCACCTTCCGCTCTCGCAGGCCATCTCCCTCTCGTACTCGACGCCGCTGTTCGTGACGATCGCCGCGGTGATCTGGCTGGGCGAAGTGGTGCGCAAGCGCCGCTGGACCGCGGTGCTGCTGGGTTTCGTCGGCGTACTGGTGATCGTGCGGCCGGGCACCAGCGGCTTCACGCACGGCTCGCTGATCGCAGTGGCTGCCGCGGTCCTCAGCGCCGTCGTGGCCATCCAGATCAAGCAGCTCTCGCGCGTCGACGCCGCCGACACGATCGTCTTCTACACGTACGCCTTCTGGGTGCCGCTGTCACTGTTGCCCGCGCTCTTCGTCTGGGTGTGGCCCGAGCCGACCACGTGGATCTGGCTGGCGCTCACGGGCCTGTTCGGCACCGGTGGGCAGCTGCTCTGGACGCGCGCACTGCGGCTGGGCGACGTCTCCGCGCTCACGCCGATCACCTTCATGCAGCTGCCGGTGGTCAGCGTGGCCGGCTACCTACTGTTCGACGAGTCCATCGATCGCTACACGGTGGCAGGCGCGCTGATCATCTTCGGCGCCAATGCCTACATCGCCCACCGCGAGGCGCAACTGGCGCGTCGGGCAGCGACCACCGCGCCGGTCGAGGCCGTCAGCCCCGCCGAGTGATCAGACCCGCGTGCTGCCCGTCAGCAGCCCGCGATGGAAGGCGATCAGGCGCACGCCGAGCGTCCATGCAATGGCCGCCGACCAGCCGGCCAGCACGTCCGACGGGTAATGCACGCCGAGGTACGCGCGCGAGAGCCCCACGCCGAGCGTGAACAGCGCGCCGACCGCGATCACCGGCCAGCGCCAGCGCGTGTCCCAGGCGAGGCAGGCCAGCACGCAGGCGAGCGTCGCGGAGCCCATCGCGTGGCCACTGGGGAAGCTGTAGGTGGTTTCCGGCGCGAGCGACAGCCACAGCGCCGGACGCGCGCGTGCAAACAGGTGCTTGGCGGCGGCATTGGCCAGCGCGGAGCCGACCACGGCGATGGCCGCGAACGTCGCGCTGCGCGGATGGCGGCGCAGCATCAGGCCCACCACGAGCGCGATGTCCATCGGCACCACGCCGCCCGAGTAGCCGATGGCCGACAGTGCGAGGAACAGCGCATTGAGCGTGGGGCTCGAGATCGAGTGCAGCCATTCCAGCACCGGCACGTCGAAGAAGAACGGGTGCCCCTCGGCTACGTCCTCGGCGATTTCGCCGAAGCCCCAGAGCGGAAGCGCGACCAGCGCGAACATCGCGACCAGGCGCGGCCCGTACTTGCGGAAGACCTCACGCCCGACCTTCGCCTGCGTGGACAGCGCCTCGACGGGCGCCGCGGTGACCGGCTCAGACGGCCCCGGCGATTCCATAGTGGCGCTCCACGTAGCGATCGATCAGCTCGACGAAATCGTCGGCGATGCGGTCGCCGCGCAGCGTGACGGTCTTCTCGCCGTCCTCGAACACGGGCGCGGACGGTGCCTCGCCCGTGCCCGGCAGCGAGATGCCGATGTTGGCGTGGCGCGATTCGCCGGGCCCGTTCACCACGCAGCCCATCACCGCGAGCGTCAGGTTCTCCGCGCCCGGATGCGTGATCTTCCATTCCGGCATCTTCGCGCGCACGTGCTCCTGCACCTTCTGCGCGAGTTCCTGGAAGAAGGTGCTGGTGGTGCGACCGCAGCCCGGGCACGCCGTCACCATCGGGGTGAACGCGCGCAGGCCCATGGTCTGCAGCAGCTCCTGCGCGACGATCACTTCGTTGGTGCGCGACTGGCCGGGCTCGGGCGTCAGCGAGATGCGGATCGTGTCGCCGATGCCTTCCTGCAGCAGCACCGCGAGCGCGGCGCTTGAGGCCACGATGCCCTTGCTGCCGATGCCCGCCTCGGTGAGGCCGAGGTGCAGCGCGTAATCGCCGCGCGTGGCGAGTTCGCGGTACACGGCGATGAGTTCCTGCACGCCGCTGACCTTCGCGCTCAGTACGATGCGCTCGCGCGGCAGGCCAAGCTCCTCGGCGCGCGCGGCGGAATCGAGTGCGCTGCGGATCAATGCTTCGCGCAGCACGCGGCCGGCATCCCACGGATTCGCACGCTGCGCGTTCTCGTCCATCAGCGTGGCGGCGAGCGCCTGGTCGAGCGAGCCCCAGTTGGCGCCGATGCGCACGGGCTTGCCGTAGCGGATCGCGAAGTCGATGAGCTGCGCGAACTGCGTGTCGCGCTTCTTGCCGAAGCCGACGTTGCCGGGGTTGATGCGGTACTTCGCCAGCGCCTCGGCGCAGGCCGGCTCGCCCGCGAGCAGCTGGTGGCCGTTGTAGTGGAAGTCGCCGATCAGCGGCACGCTGACGCCCATCATTTCCAGGCGCTCGCGGATGCGCGGCACGGCCGCGGCGGCCTCGGCGGTGTTGACGGTGATGCGCACGAGCTCCGAGCCGGCGCGCCAGAGGTCGGCGACCTGCTGCGCGGTCGAGGCGACATCGGCCGTGTCGGTATTGGTCATCGACTGCACGACCACCGGCGCGCCGCCGCCGACCTGCACGCCCCCGATCACCACGCCCCGGGTGAGGCGGCGGTCGAGCGGGCCGAAGCGGCCCTCGTCGGGAGAAACGGGCGGGATCGGGGCGACGGCATTCATGCCGCGAATTGTAGGCCAGCGGCCCCGGCGCCTTCTGAACCCCACCGCGCCGTGGCGCCGTCGTCGCACCGGCTGCGCTAACGTGTGCGGCCGTTCCGCGCGCCCGATCGATGTCCACCGAGCCTTCCCGCGACGTCTTCACGCCCAGCCAGCTCAATACGCTGGCGCGCGACATGCTGGAGAGCACCTTCGGTTCGGTCTGGATCGAGGGCGAGCTCGGCGGCGTCTCGAGGCCGGCCTCGGGCCATCTGTACTTCACGATCAAGGACGCCCGCGCGCAGATCCGCTGCGCGATGTTCAAGCCGAAGGCCAGCTGGCTGCGTTTCCAGCCGCGCGAGGGCCTGCACGTGCTCGGCCGCGGCCGGCTGACCCTGTACGAGGCGCGCGGCGAGTACCAGCTGGTGCTCGACCACATGGAGGAAGCCGGCGAGGGCGCGCTGCGGCGTGCGTTCGACGAGCTCAAGGCCCGACTCGCGGCGGAAGGCCTGTTCGACGCCGAGCGCAAGCGCCCCCTGCCCGCCTTCCCGGCACGCATCGGCGTGGTCACCTCGCCCACCGGCGCGGCGATCCGCGACGTGCTCAGCGTGCTCGCGCGTCGCTTCCCGCTGGTCGAAGTCGACGTGCTGCCCGTGCAGGTCCAGGGCGCGGGTTCCGCGGCGCAGATCGTCGACATGCTCCGCCGCGCCGGCGCCAGCGGCCGCTACGACGTGCTGATGCTCACCCGCGGCGGCGGTTCGCTGGAGGACCTCTGGTCGTTCAACGAGGAACCGGTCGCGCGCGCGGTCGCGTCGAGCCCGGTGCCGGTCATCTGCGCGGTCGGCCACGAGACGGACTTCTGCCTCGCCGAGTTCGCCTCCGACCGCCGCGCGCCGACGCCTTCGGTCGCCGCCGAGCTGCTCGTGCCGAACCGCGACGACCTGATGCGTCGACTCGATGCGCTGCAGCGCCGCCTGCACGCGCGCCAGGCGCAGTCGCTGCGCGACGCGATGCAGCGCACCGACCGTGCGGCGCTCAAGCTCAACGCCCTGCGCCCGCAGGCGTACGTCGAGATGCTCTGCCGACGTCAGGCGGAGGCGTATCGCCGCCTCGACGCGGCCTGGAAGCGCCGGCTCGAGCGCGAGCATGCGCGCCTGCGGCATGCCGATGCCGTGCTGCGCGCGCGGCATCCCGAACGCCGGCTGTCGCGGCTGCGCGAGCGCGTGGCCGCGATCGCGAACCGGCCGCAGGCGGCGATCGCGCGTCGCCTCGCGCACGAGGCGCTGCGGCTGCGCGGTCTCGCGCGCTCGCTGGAAGCGATCAGCCCGCTCGCGACCGTCGCGCGCGGCTACAGCATCCTGCGCCGCGAGGACGGCGCCATCGTGCGGCGCGTGGGGGACGTGGCCGCGGGCGATCGCGTGTCCGCGCGCGTCGGCGACGGCGAACTCGCGTTGCGTGTCGAAGATGCGCAGCGGACGGGCTGACGCGGCGGCTGCCCGGCTCGACCGCACGTTTGGCCGCAGTGCGAACACGTTCGAATCCGCGAGGACGCCATGACGAAACGCCTACCCCTCTACGTCGCCGGCCGGCCCGTCACCACCAACGCCTGGCTCGACGTCCACGACAAGTACAGCGGCGATGTCGCGGCGCAGGTCGCGCGCGCGGAGGCGAGCCACGTGGAGCACGCGATCGCGGCCGCCCACGGCGCGCGCGCGGAGATGGCCGCGTTCCCGCCCGACGCGCGACGCGACGTGCTCGAGCATTGCGTGCGCCGGTTCACCGAGCGGCGCGATGAACTGGCCGACCTCCTCTGCACCGAAGCCGGCAAGCCGATCCGCGACGCGCGTGGCGAAGTCGATCGCCTGATCGATACGTTCCGCATCGCCGCCGGCGAGGCCACCCGCATCGGCGGCGACGTGCTGGAGCTGCAGGTCTCGCCGCGCGCGCGCGGGTTCCGCGGCATGACGCGCCGCGTGCCGATCGGCGCGTGCAGCCTGATCACGCCGTTCAACTTCCCGCTCAACCTGGTCGCGCACAAGGTCGCGCCCGCCATCGCCGCCGGCTGCCCGTTCGTGCTCAAGCCGTCGGAACGCACGCCGCTCGGCGCGCTGGTGATCGGCGAGATCCTGGCCGAGACCGACCTGCCGCGCGACGCCTGGTCGGTCATCGTCTGCGACACGAAGACCTCGGCGCCATTGGTCGAGGACCCGCGCATCGCGTTCCTGAGCTTCACCGGTGGCCCGGTCGGCTGGGAGCTGAGGGCGCGCGCCGGCCGCAAGAAGGTCGCGCTGGAACTGGGCGGCAATGCGGCCTGCATCGTCGACGAGGACCCCGGCGTGCCGTTCGACCACCTCGTCAAACGGCTCGTGTTCGGCGCGTACTACCAGAGCGGGCAGAGCTGCATCAGCGTGCAGCGCGTCATCGCGCACGAGGCCATCGCGGCGCGCCTGTCCGACGCATTGTCGGGTGCGGTGCATGCCCTGAAGCCCGGCGACCCCCACGACGAAACCACCGACATCGGCCCGGTGATCGACACCGCTTCGGCGGACAGGCTCGTCGAATGGATCGACGAGGCGCGTGCGGGCGGCGCACGCGTGCTCGTCGAAGGCCATCGCGACGGCACGATGCTCGCGCCGTGGCTGCTCGCCGACGTCCCGCGCGAGTGCCGGCTGTACAGGGAGGAAGCATTCGGCCCCGTTGCGGTCGTCGAGTCGGTGCCCGATCTCAACGCGGCGATCGAGCGCGCCAACGACTCGCGTTACGGCCTGCAGTGCGGTGTGTTCACGTCGCGCCTCGACCACGCGATGCACGCATGGGATCGCCTCGAGGTCGGTGGTGTCGTCGTCGGCGACGTGCCGAGCGTGCGCGTGGACAACATGCCATACGGCGGCGTCAAGGATTCCGGCGTGGGCCGCGAAGGCGTGCGCTCGACGATCGAGGAAATGACGGAAGTGCGCCTGCTGGTGGTGCGCGACCCGCCCTGACCGGCTGGCTCAACCGACGAGGATTTCCTCGACCTGCACGCCTTCCACCAGCTCGGGCAACGGGCGGCCGTACAGGTAGCCCTGCCCCAGCGTGCAGCCGAGCTCGCGCACGAGCCGCTGCTGGTGCACGTTCTCGATGCCCTCGGCCACGGTATGGATGCCAAGCGATCCAGCCAGCGCCTGGATCGCGCGGACGACCGCCTCGCTTTCGACGCGCGTTTCGCTGCCGAGGCCCGCGATGAAGCTCTGGTCGATCTTGAGGCACTCGATCGGGAAGCGGTGCAGGTAGCTCAGCGCCGAGAAGCCGGTGCCGAAATCGTCCAGCTGCGCCAGTACGCCGTGGCCGCGCAGGTGCTTGAGCATGTTCAGGACGCGCGGCGCTTCCTCGAGCAGCGCGACCTCCGTGATCTCGATGCGCAGGCGGCGCGGGTCGGCCTTCGCCTTTTCCAGCAGCCGCAGCAGTCGGTCGGCGAAGGCGCTGTCGCGGAAATGCCGCGGCGACACGTTGACCGAGATGTAGCCACCGGAGGTATGCGCGATCCGGTCGGCGACCTGCGCGTACACCAGCCAGTCCACTTCCTCGATCAACGAGCTGTTCTCGCCGACGTTGACGAACGACGCCGGCGTCAGGAGGCCGCTGCTCGAGTGGCTCCAGCGCAGCAGCGCCTCGTGGCCGACCACGCTGCGGTCGGACAGGCGCACGATCGGCTGGTAGAACGCGACGAAGCCGTCGCCGTTGATCGCGCGGCGCAGGTCGGCCTCGAGGTCGAGGATGCGCATCGC
>NZ_SMRQ01000027.1 GCF_004359965.1 Cognatilysobacter segetis
CGCGCGGCGCGGCGGGCGCCGGCAGGAGGACCGGGGCGGATGACGCCGTGGTAGCTGCCGAGGCTTCGATGCGGGGCGGCGCCACGATCGCGGGCGCTGACGATTGCGGTGGCAGGACCGGCGTCGTCGTCACGGCCGGGGCGGCCTGGGACGAGCCGGCCACCGAGGCGATCACGGCGTCGATCGACGGCCGCTCGATGGCGGTGCCCGGCGGCGTGGAAGGCGGCTGCAGCACCGTCGGCGACGGCACGGAGGCGGTCGGAGCGGCAGCGACCGCCACGGGCTCGTCGTCGCCCGGCCACTCCAGCACCAGGCGGGCGCCGGCACCCGCCGGCTCGATGCGAGGCTGCAACGCGGCCACCGGTTGCGCGAGGTCGAACACGATGCGCGCGACGCCCGGCGCGGGCGCGCCGTAACGGACGCTGCGGACCACGCCGGTCGGCGACGGCAACGGAGCGCCACGGCGGATCGAGGACGCCGGGAGGTCGACCACGAGACGTTCAGGGGCGGAAAGGCGGATGACGCGGTAGTCGGCCGCCGCCGCGTCGAGCGCGACCTCGGCACGAGTGCCGGTGGGGCCCCTGTCGAGCTGGACGCCGCGAACCTCGGCGGCCTGCGCCAGGTTCCAGACGAGCGCCGCCAGGAGCGCCGCTCCGAGGACCATCTTCTGGACAGTGTCAGCCTTCACGCGCATGGCAGTAAGTCAACCACTGCGGAGGGGTCAATGCAAGCAACTTTTCCCTTGCGAATCCGTGACCTGCCGCCTGTTTCTCAGCCGGCCGTGAAGAGTTCGGGCGTGAAGGCGGCTGTGAGCCGACCGAGCCATTCGTCGCCCACTGGTGAGGAGGCCGTCAGCGCGGCGTTACGGCCCGTGCCTCCAAGATCGAGCGCCACCACGAGATCGGGCGGCGGAAGCGCGCCGGCGCCGCGTTCGGGCCATTCGACCAGCCACAGCACGACGGCGTCGGCATCCAGGCCGAGGTAATCGATCTCGCCGGGGTCGCCGATGCGGTAGAGGTCGAGGTGCCAGGCCTCGCCTCCATCGACCGCGTAGCGTTCGACGAGCGTGTAGGTCGGGCTGCGGATCGCCCCCTGCACGCCCAGCGCGCGTAGAAGCGCGCGGGCGAGCGTCGACTTGCCCGCACCGAGGTCGCCGACCAGGTGCACGACCGCCCGGGGCGGGCGGGTGGCCGCGAGCGCCGCCCCCAGCGCGTCGGTCGCGGCGGCGTCGGGGAGGTGCCAGGTCATGCCGGATTCGCCAGCGTGCGCAGGAACGGCATCAGGTCCGTCGGCAGCAGGCCGCGCTCGCCCGCCTGCGCCGCGCGGTCGGCGGCCGCGGAATGCAGCAGCGCTCCCGTACAGGCCGCGTCGAACGGCTCGAGCCCCTGGGCGCGCACCGCCGCAATGACGCCGGCCAGCACGTCGCCCATCCCGCCCGTCGCCATGCCCGGATTGCCGGCATCCAGCACGACGGGCGTGTGTTCGGGCGCGGCAACGATCGTCCCCGCGCCCTTGAGCACGACCACGCTTCGCAGCCGTTCGGCGAGGCGTGCGGCCGATCCGAACCGGTCGCGCTGCACGTCGGCGACCGGAATGCCCAACAGCCGCGCGGCCTCCCCGGGATGCGGCGTCGCCACCGCCCCGTCCGGAAGGGCGATGCCGTGGCGCGCGACGAGGTTCAGTGCATCGGCGTCGATGACGCACGGGCGCTTCGCCTCGACGACGCGATGCAGCTGCGAGAAGCCCCAGTTGCCCTGCCCCAGCCCGGGCCCGATCACCGTCACATCGGCCCAGGCCGGCGCCGGGTCCGCGTCTTCCGCGACGGACATCGCCTCGGGCAGGCGTGCGAGCAGCGCCACGCGGTGCTCGTCCCGCGTGTGCACGCGCACGAGGCCGGCGCCGCTGCGCAGGGCTGCCTCCGCGCAGAGCAGGATCGCGCCGCCGCTGCCGTGGTCGCCGCCGATGCACGCGATGCGACCGTGGTCGCCCTTGTGGCTGTCACGGCGCCGGGGCGGCAGCGACGCGCCGAGATGCCCAACCGACGCGAGCGCGGCGGCGGGCCGCGGTCGCTCGACCGACGCCGGCACGTCGAGCGCCGCGCACGACGACTGCCCGGCGCATTCGAGGGCGCGGCCCGTGCGAAGCGCCGCCTTCGGCAGCAGGCATTCGACCGTGGCCGTCGCGAGCACGGCGACGCCCGGCACGCCGGTCGCGTCGACGCCGCTGGGGACATCGATCGCGAGCACCGGCGCGTCCTGCGCATTGATCGCTTCGATGAGTGCGTCCGCTGCGCCTTCGGGTGCGCCCGCGAGGCCGATGCCGAACAGCGCATCGACGACCAGGTCGGCCGAGGGGAGCACGCCGCTCCACGCCGCGATCGCGCCACCGGCCTCCACAAAGCGCTGGCGCGCCGCGGCGGCATCGGCATGGCGCGTGCCCGAGGGCGCGAACTCGATGACCTGCACGCGGCGGCCGGACTTGTGCGCGAGCGTCGCGAGTACGTAGCCGTCGCCGCCGTTGCCTCCGCTTCCGCAGACGACGACGAGCCGCATCGCCGCGGGCCAGAGGTCGAGCGCGCGTTGCCAGGCGGCCTGCCCCGCGCGCGTCATCAGGATCGAGGACCCGCCGACCGCCGCGATCGCGGCGGCATCGAAGCGACGCACTGAATCGGTGTCGAACAGCGGCGGAAGGTCGCGCATCGCCGGATTCTATACTTCGCCCATGAGCCCCGCCGCCGCGGTCGACGCACCCCTGGACCTCGCCGCGACCGCCGCGCGCGTGCGCCAACTCGCGCGCGACATGGGCTTCCAGCGCTGCGGCATCAGCGGCGTCGAGCTCGCGGAGGACGAGGCGTTCCTCGCCGACTGGCTCGATCGGGGCCTGCACGGATCGATGGACTGGATGGCGCGCCACGGCAGCAAGCGCGCGCGGCCCGCGGAACTCCTGCCGGGCACGTTGCGCGTGATCAGCGTGGGCCTGGACTACGGCCGGCGCGACGATGCCGAGGCCTGGCAGACGCTGGCCGACGGCGAACGCGCGTATGTCGCCCGCTACGCGCTGGGCCGGGATTACCACAAGCTCATGCGGCACCGGCTGCAGACGCTCGCCGAGCGGATCGCCGCCGAGATCGGACCGTTCGGATATCGCGTCTTCGTCGATTCCGCGCCCGTGCTCGAGCGGGCGCTCGCCCGCAACGCCGGGCTCGGATGGATCGGCAAGCACACCTGCCTCATCGACCGTGACGGCGGCTCCTGGTTCTTCCTCGGGGAGATCTACGTCGACCTTCCGCTGCCGGTGGACGCGCCGGCGACGTCCCATTGCGGCACGTGCGCGCGCTGCATCGACGTCTGCCCGACGGGCGCGATCGTCGCGCCGCACCGGCTGGATGCGCGCCGCTGCATTTCGTACCTCACCATCGAACACGAGGGCGCGATCGACCCGGAGCTGCGGCCGCTGATCGGCAACCGCATCTTCGGTTGCGACGATTGCCAGCTCGTCTGCCCCTGGAACAAGTTCGCACGGCGCACCGACGAGCCCGACTTCCGCGCGCGCAACGATCTCGACACCGCGACGCTGCCCGAGCTGTTCGCGTGGTCGGAAGAGGAGTTCCTGCGGCGCACCGAAGGCACCGCGATCCGTCGCAGCGGCCATGCCCGCTGGCTGCGCAACATCGCGATCGCACTTGGCAATGCGCCCGCCACCCCCGCCGTGCTCGAGGCACTCGAATCGCGCCGCGACAGCGCGGACCCGGTGGTGCGCGACAGCGTGGAATGGGCGCTCGACCGACACGCCGGCACCGCACGGCCGCGTTAGACGCGTCGCCCGGGCGCTCACCCGGCAGTGAATCCACCAAGGACATCGCCATGGCCACCGATCCCGCCACCGTCGAGTTCCTGATCGACCAGCTCGGCACGCGGGGCGCGTCGTACGCCACCAAGCGGATGTTCGGCGAGTACTGCCTGTACCGGAACGGCCTCCCGGTGGCCTTCGTCTGCGACGACGTGCTGTTCGTCAAGGACACGCCGGCCGGACGCGAGGTGATCGCCGAAGCGACGACGCCGCAGTTCGGGCCGCCGTATCCGGGCGCGAAGCTTTATCTCCGACTGTCACCCGATGCCTGGGACGACGGCGAGTGGCTGCGGCGGGTACTGGACGCGACGGCGGCGGCGCTGCCGGCACCTCGCCCCCGGCCGGCCGCGAAGAAGGCGGCGGACGCCGTCGTACCTTCGTCATCGAAGAGATCGCCGCGCGCTCCGCGCAAGCGTTGAGTCGACCGAGGGCGCCCCCCGATCGCGCGCCGCGCTGCACGGACTCAGCGGTGTGCACCGATCTCCGCGATCAGCGCGCGCGTCACCGGGTCGTCGGCCGGCGCCTCGCCGCGCACCGCGGGAAGGAGGCGATCGGCGATCTGCTTGCCCAGCTCGACGCCGAACTGGTCGAACGCATTGATCCCCCACACGACCGACTGCAGGTACACGCTGTGCTCGTACATCGCGATCAGTGCGCCCAGCGCCTGTGGCGTCAGTGCATCGAGCAGCAGCATCGTGTTGGGTCGGCCGCCGGGATAGCGGCGGTGCGGATCGTCGCTGTCCTGACCGTTCGCGAATGCCTCGCTCTGCGCCAGCAGGTTCGACAGCAGCGCGTCGTGGTTGGCGCGGTGCGGCGCATCGGCGCGGACCACGCCGACGAAATCGCAGGGCACCACGGTGGTGCCCTGGTGCAGCGCCTGGAAGAAGCTGTGCTGCGTGTCGGTGCCCGGGCCGCCCCACCACACCGGCACGGTGTCCACGTCCACGTCCGCGCCGTCGATGCGCACCGACTTGCCCAGGCTTTCCATCACCAGCTGCTGGAGGTAGTTCGGCAACAGGCGCAGGCGTTCGTCGTAGGGCAGCACCGCCTGGCTGGTCAGCGCGAGCGCGTTGCGATTCCACACCGCGGTGAGCGCATGCCACGCCGCGAGGTTGCGCCGCACCGGCTCGCCGGCGACGTGCGCGTCCATTTCGCACGCGCCCTGCAGCAGCGCCTCGAACCCGTCCATGCCGATCGCGATGGCGATCGGCAGGCCCACGGCGGACCACAGCGAATACCGCCCGCCGACCCAGTCCCACATCGGCAGCACGCGCTCCACCGGAATGCCGAACGCGGCGGCGCGATCGACGTTCGCGGTGATGCCGTAGAGCCGCGTGTCGTCGCCCAGCCAGTCGCGCAGCAGGCGGCCGTTGAGCAGCGTTTCCTGCGTGCCGAAACTCTTGGAGATCAGCAGCGCGGCGGTGCGCGAGGGATCGAGCCCGGCCAGGACGCGCTCGGCGGCGTGGCCGTCGACGTTCGAGAGAAAGTGCACGCGGATCCCGCCGCCGCCCGGGGGCGCGAGCGCATCGACCGCCAGCCGGGGCCCGAGGTCAGAACCGCCGATACCCACGCTGACCACGTCCGTGACGCCGGAGCCTGCGATGGCGGCGACCATCGCCTGCATCGCGCCACGCGCCTCGCGCGCCATCGCATGCGCACGCATCGCCGAGTCGGAATCGGACAGGCCGCTGCGCAGCGCCGTATGCAGCGCCGGGCGACGCTCGGTCACGTTGACGTGCTCGCCGGCGAACAGGGCCGCCAGCCGGCCATCGAAATCCAGCGATTCGCCGAGCGCGAACAGCGCGTCGAGCGCGCCGCGGTCATAGCGCTGGCGCGCGAAGCTGGCGTGGATCGGGCCGACGCGCAACGCGAAGTCGCGCGCCCGGTCGGGGTCGTCCGCGACGAGGTCGCGAAGCAGGACGGACTCCATGCGCGCCGCCTCGGCGCGCAATGGGCTGAGGCGGTCGGCAATGGACATGCGTTACGCGGCCTGTGCGGGGATCGACTGGTTGGTGTGGGTCAGGCGGTTGTCGCGGTCGACGTACACGCACACCGGCTTGAACGTCGCGGCTTCCGCCTCGTCGCATTGTCCGTAGGCGGCGATGATGACGAGGTCACCGGGCTGCGCCAGATGCGCCGCGGCGCCGTTCACCGAGATGGTGCCGCTCCCCTCCTCCGCGCGGATCGCGTACGTCACGAAACGCGTGCCCTGGTTGACGTTCCAGATGTGGATCTGCTCGTACTCGCGGATGCCCGAGATGTCGAGCAGGCGTCCGTCGATCGCGCAGGAGCCTTCGTAATGCAGCTCCGCATGGGTGACGGTGGCGCGGTGGATCTTGGCCTTGAGCAGACTGAGGAGCATGGCGGCGGACTCGTCCCGCGGGCCGCGGGCACTGGACACGCGAAGTCTAGCAGCGCATGGCGCGGTGCAGCATGCAGGCGTTCAGCTGGCCGATCGGTCGAATTCGAGGTTGTCGATGAGGCGCGTGCGGCCGAGCTTCGCCGCCACCAGCGCGACCAGTTCATGATCGCCGGGACCGGCGGGCTGCAGGTCGCGGCGGCGGATGGCCGCGTAGTCGACCTCGAAACCGTCCACGGTGAGCGCTTCCGCAGCGGCCGCCTCCGCCTGCCCGATCGCGCCGCCGCCCTGCACGGCCGAGCGCATCGCCTGCAGTACGGCGTGGATGCGCGCCGCCACCGGGCGTTCCGTGTCCGACAGGTACTGGTTGCGCGAGCTCATGGCGAGGCCGTCGGGCTCGCGGACCGTCGGCGCCGCGACGATGTCGATCGGAAACGCCAGATCGCGGACCAGATAACGAATGACCGCCAGCTGCTGGTAGTCCTTGCGCCCGAACACGGCGACGTCCGGCTGCACCTGCAGGAACAGGCGCGCGACCACGGTGGCAACGCCGTCGAAATGACCGGGCCGGTGCGCGCCCTCCAGGATGTCCGTCACACCCGGCACCTGCACGCGCACCGCCTGCGACGCCCCGTACGGATACATCGTCGGCACGTCGGGTAGCCACAGCAGGTCGCAGCCCGCCTCGCGCAGGCCCTCGATGTCCTGCGACGGCGTTCGCGGATAGCGCGAGAAATCCTCGTTCGGTCCGAACTGCGTCGGGTTGACGAACACGCTCGCGACCACGCGGTCGGCGTGCTCGCGGGCGAGGCGCACCAGCGAGAAATGACCCGCGTGCAGGTTGCCCATCGTGGGCACGAACGCGACGCGCTCGCCGTTGCGCTTCCACGTGGTGACCGTGTCGCGAAGCGACGCGAGCGAATCGATGACCGTCGTCATGCTCAGGCGTAACCGTGCTCGGGGCCGGGAAACGCGCCCTCGCCGACTTCGCGAACGAACGCCTCGAATGCGCCGGTGACGCTGCCGCCGGTCGCGAGGACGTCCTTGACGAAGCGCGGCTGGCGCCCATGCCGCAGGCCGAGCATGTCGTGCAGGACGAGCACCTGGCCGGTGCAGCCCGGCCCGGCGCCGATCCCGATGGTGGGAATCGACAACGACGCGGTGATGCGCTCCGCCAACGGCGCCGGCACGCATTCGAGCACCAGCATCGACGCACCGGCCTGCTCGACCGCGCGCGCATCGTCCAGCAGGCGTGCCGCCGCTTCGTCGCCACGGCCCTGCACGCGGTAGCCGCCGAGGCGGAGCACGGACTGCGGCGTAAGACCCAGATGCGCGCAGACCGGCGTCTCTCGCTCCACAAGATGGCGGATCACGTCGAGCTTGAAGCCCGCGCCTTCGATCTTGACCATCGCCGCGCCGGCGCGCAGGAAGCGCGTGGCCGCGTCGATCGCGGCGGCGGGCGTCGCGTCGGACTGGAACGGCATGTCGGAAAGCAGCAGCGCGCGCTGTAGCCCGCGGGCGACGCACGCGGTGTGGTATTCGATGTCCGCGACCGTTACCGGCAACGTGCTGCCGTGACCCTGCACCACCATGCCGAGCGAATCGCCGACCAGCACGGAGTCCACGCCCGCCGCATCGATCGCGCGCGCGAAGCCCGCGTCGTAGCAGGTGAGCATCGTGATGCGTCGACCCTCGTCCCGCGCCTGCAGCAGCCGGGGAAGGGTCACGGGCGACGTCGTGGCGCCGGCGGCATTGGTGTACATGCGGCTAGCGTAGCGCTTCGATGTCGGCGCTTGCCATCTCACGCGCCAGCGCGTCGACGCGGCCATGCCCGGGAATGTCGAGCGACGGGGCGATCTCCGCGAGCGGCACCAGCACGAAGGCGCGCTCGTGCAGATGCGGATGCGGCACGTGCAGGCCGGCCGTGTCGATGCGGGCCTGGCCGTACAGCAGCAGGTCGAGGTCGAGCTCGCGCGGGCCCCAGCGGCGACTGCGCGCACGGTCCCGGCCCGCGTCACGCTCGATGCGCAACAGGACGTCCAGCAGCGGTGCGGCGCCGAGGGACGTTTCGATCCGCGCCACCGCGTTCACGAAATCCGGCTGGTCGGTGTCGCCCCAGGCCGGCGTGCGGTAGAGCGAGGAGCGCGCGACCAGCCGGATGTTCTCGTGTCGAGCCAGGCAGCCAATAGCCTGTTCGACCGCCGCGGCCGCATCACCGATGTTCGCGCCGAGCCCGACATAGGCCTCGACGACCGCGTTCACTCGCCGGGACCGCCGGACGCACGCCGGCGACGTCGGCGCCGGCGCGGCTTGTCGCCCGCCTCGTCGAACTCGCCCGCCGCCTCGGCCGCGTTCACCGCCGCGTCGGGGTGCTGCTGCGCCTCGCGCCAGAACTCGACGTCGCCCGCGTGCTCGTCCGACGCGGTCAGCCGCAGCACGAGGAAATCGAAGGCCGCGCGGAAACGCGGATGCGACAAAAGCCGGAACACGCGACGACGCTGCCGTTGCGCGAAGCGCGGCTGCAGCAGCCAGATCTCCTGCATCGGCAGCGAGAAGCGGCGCGGCAGCGCGATCACGTCCATCTCGTGCAGCGTGACGCGGTCGGCCGCGCGCTGCTGCGCTTCGGGCGCCTGCACGCCGTCGGCCTGGAGACGCGCCAGCGAGCGGCAGTACGCCGGCCACAGCAGCAGCGCGAACAGGAACGACGGCGACACCGGCTCCTCGGCCGCGACGCGCGCGTCGGTTTCGGCGAGTCCCTTGAGCACCATCCGCCGAAGCGCGCCGCTGCGATTGGATCGCAACGCACCGGCCGACTCCGGGAAGAGGACATCGAGCAGGCCGTGCGCCTCGAGCCCGAGGAAACTCTGCACGCCGTGACCCGACAGGAAGAGCTTGAGGCACTCCTCGAAGAGCCGCGCCGGCGCCGCGTCGCGCAGCAGAGCCGCCAGCCGCGGGATCGGCTCGGCAGTCGGACCGTCGATGGTGAAGCCGAGCTTCGCCGCCAGGCGCACGGCGCGGAGCATCCGCACGGGGTCCTCGCGGTAGCGTCGCTCGGGGTCGCCGATCAGCCGGAGCACGCGCGCCTGTACGTCTTGGAAGCCGCCGACGTAGTCGCGAATGGAGAAGTCCTCGATCGAGTAGTACAGCGCGTTCGCGGTGAAATCGCGACGTACCGCGTCTTCCTCGATCGAGCCGAAGACGTTGTCGCGGATCACGGCCTCGACTTCGTGCGCCTCGACGCCTTCCTCCTCGACCTGGTTGGCGCGGAACGTGGCGACCTCGATGATCTCGCGGCCGAACACGACGTGCGCGAGCCGGAAGCGCCGGCCGATGAGGCGGCAGTTGCGGAACAGCGCGCGCACCTGCTCGGGCGTGGCGTCGGTCGCCACGTCGAAGTCCTTCGGATGCCCGCCGATCAGCAGGTCGCGTACCGCGCCGCCGACCAGATAGGCACCGAACCCGGCTTCGCGCAGGCGGTAGAGGACGCGGAGCGCGTTGGGGCTGATGTCGCGACGCGACACGTTGTGCGCGTCGCGCGGAATGATCGAGAGGGCAGCGTCGGAATCGAGGGTCATCAGCGGGCGGCGCCGCGTAGCCGAGGGAAAGCCCATTGCCGCGGGACAGTGAGCCCGCCTATACTACACGCCGCGCCGGACGGAGCTTCCAGCGCTTTCCTCTTGCTCCCTTCGTCTAGAGGCCTAGGACGTGGCCCTCTCAAGGCTAAAACACGGGTTCGAATCCCGTAGGGAGCGCCATATACACGGTCCGGCGCACTGCTCAGTCGCGACAGGCCACACCGGCAACCCGTGCAGCGATGCGCGGGTTGTTTCGTTTCAGGCGGCGTAAAATCGCCGCGCTCCCACGGAATCGCCGCCATGCCCTTCGTCGTCACCGAGAACTGCATCAAGTGCAAGTACACCGACTGTGTCGAGGTCTGCCCGGTCGACTGTTTCCGCGAAGGTCCGAACTTCCTGGTGATCGATCCGGACGAGTGCATCGACTGCACGCTCTGCGAGCCCGAGTGTCCGATCAACGCGATCTACCCGGAGGATGACGTGCCCGCCGGGCAGGAGTCGTTCATCGCGCTCAATGCCGAGCTGTCGAAGGAATGGCCGGCGATCACCGCCCGCAGGGACGCGCCTGCGGATGCCGCCGAGTGGGAAGGCAAGCCGAACAAGCTGCCGTTGCTCGAACGCTGAGCGCGGGACCATCCAGACGAAAACGGGCGCCGCGGGGCGCCCGTTTCGCTTGATGTGGACGGCGACCGATCAGGGAGCGAGCGAGGCCTTGAGCGCGGCGACGAGGCGTCGCGCGGCATCGCCCGTCGCCGGCAGCCCGCGCGGGTCGATCGCGGCGACGTAGCTGTTCCCGCCCGCGCCCGCGCTGACGCGCACGAGGAAGTTGGAGCCGCCGTAGTTCACGTCGTAGGCGCCGAGCAACGGGGCACGGTTGGCGATCACCGCACCGGGCACGCTGCCCAGGGCGGTGCCGAGCTTGGCGTACGCGTCCTCACGCGAGCCGGCGACCGTGAACCCGAGCGACGACGACTGTGCGGCCGCCTGCTGCGCGCCCGAGGAGGTCATGCTGCTCGCGGTCGCCGACGCGGTGGTCGCGGACGTGTCGAGCGGCGGCGGCACTTCCAGCGGTCGCGATTCGACCGGGCCGCTGTAGAGCTTCGAGCCCTTGTGGAACCAGCCGCAGCCGGTGGCGGTAGCGGCGACCGCCACTGCCAGAAGGGCGACGCGCACGGGGGACAGCTTGGACATGGACGCTCCGGGTTCAGGCCGCGACGACGGTGCGGCAGGCGGTTTCGAGTTGCTGGATGAGGCCGGCCAACCGCGTCGCCGACTCGGCATGCGCGGGAGACAGTTCGATGAGCGGGAGGCGCAGGCCGTGCCCGATGCCCAGGCGCGCCAGCAGCGCCTTGACCGGAATCGGGTTCGGCTCGACGCCGAGGAAATCGTAGAGCTCGTGCAACTGCGCATCGACGTCCGCGGCGCCCGGGTCGCGCGCCCGCGCCAGGTCGCACAGGCGACGGAACATCCCCGGCACGACGTTCGAGGCCACGGAGATCACCCCGTCGGCGCCCTGGAGCATCGCACGGCAGGCCGTGGCGTCGTCGCCACTGAGCACCGCGAAGCCGGCGTCGCGGAAGGCCAGCAGCGCGGCCATGCGCTCGGGCTCGCTGCGGGCTTCCTTGATGCCCACGATGCGTGGATGGCCGGCGAGCTCGGCCACCGTCTCCGGCAGCAGGTCGCAGCCGGTCCGGCCGGGCACGTTGTAGAGCACGATGGGCAGCGCGGCGTCGCTCGCGAGCGCCCGGTAGTGCGCGACCAGGCCCGCCTGCGTCGGCCGCACGTAGGGTGGCGTGACCACCAGCGCCGCGTCGGCGCCCAGCGCCGCGACACGGCGCGTGAGCTCGATGGTCTTGAGCGTGTTCGACAGTCCGGTGCCGGCCAGCACGGGGATGCGCCCCCCGACCGTTTCCACCGCCATGCGCAGCAGCAGGTCGTACTCGGGATCGAGCAATGCGGCGGCCTCGCCGGTCGAGCCGGCGACGACCACGCCCTGCGTGCCGGCGTCGAGCTGCTGGCGCAGCAGGCGTTGCCACGCGTCGAGGTCGAGTTCGCCGGACACGTCGAAGGGCGTGGCCAGCGCGGTGATGCTGCCGCTGAGTCGCAAAGGGAGCCTCCGCGGATGCAGAAAAGTCGTCGGATGGGCGCAGTATGCGCGGGCGGATGTTACTTGCGGCGAAAAACCGGCGGCAAGTATCCTGTCGGGCCGCGGATGCGGCTTTCCACCGGCAGCTCCGCCGGGCTCTCCCCTCCTCCCGATCGCAGGCGCCGCCTTGACCGACACCGCTCCCCGGCCGTCGCCGAACGAAAACCATCTGCTGATCAACGCGTACACCACGCATCCGGCCTCGCCCCTGCTGATGGTCACGCGCCGCATCGCCGACAGCGGATGCAACATGGTCGACGCGCGCCTGTCGACGGTGGGCCGCGATGTGTCGGTCACCGCGCTGGCGGTCGGCTCGTGGGACGCGGTCGCCAAGCTCGAGGCGATGCTCACGCGGCTGGAGCGCGAGGAAGGCCTGAAGCTGGTCTGGTACCGCACCGGCCCGAAGCCCGTGCAGTCGAACCTGCTGCCGTACGTCGTCGAAGTGGTCGCGGCCGACAAGGCGGGCATCCTGTTCCAGCTCGCCGACTTCTTCGACCGCCAGGGGATCACGATCGAGACGCTGCACTGCTCGCGCTACCGCGCCATGCAGACCGGCGCCGACATGTTCTCGGCCCAGCTGACCATCGGCGTGCCGTCGAGCATGCACATCGCGGCGCTGCGCGACGACTTCCTCGAGTTCTGCGATCACCTGAACCTCGATGCGATCATGGATCCCATGAAGTTCTGATCCGCCCGCGACGCGCGCTGCGCGTCGACTTCGTCCCAGGAAACGCCATGTCCGCGCCCGCCCCGATCGCCGGCCCCGGCGACACCGTTCCCGACCTTCCGCTGGCGCTCGCCAGCGGCGCCGCCACGTCGCTCGCCGCCTACCGCGGTCGCTGGCTCGTGCTGTACTTTTATCCGAAGGACAGCACGCCCGGCTGCACCACCGAAGGGCTCGACTTCAATGCGCTGCTGCCGGAATTCGAGGCCGCGGACGCCGCGGTGCTGGGCGTGTCGCGCGACACCGTGAAGTCGCACCAGAACTTCCGCGCCAGGCAGGGGTTCGTATTCGACCTCGTCAGCGATCGCGACGAAGCCCTGTGCCGGGCGTTCGATGTGATCCGCGAGAAGACGCTGTACGGCCGCACCTCCCTCGGGATCGAGCGCAGCACCTTCCTGATCGATCCGGCCGGCCGCGTCGCCCACGTCTGGCGGCCGGTGAAGGTCGCGGGCCATGCCGCGGCCGTACTGGCGACGCTCCGCGAACTCAGCGGCGGCTGAATACGCTTCACCCGTCACGCCAGCGGCGCTATCGTGACCCGTCGGCGCGCGACGGGCGCGCATCACGGAGCGGCAGATGACGTCAGGCAAGCGGACCTACGTGCTGGACACCAACGTCCTGATGCACGACCCGACCGCGCTGTTCCGGTTCGAGGAGCACGACGTCTACCTGCCGATGCAGGTGATCGAGGAACTCGATCGCGGCAAGAAGGGCACGTCCGAGGCGAGCCGCAATGCGCGGCAGGCCAGCCGCTACCTCAACGAACTCATCCAGTCGCACGGCCACGAGGCGCTCTCCGCCGGCGTGCCGCTGATGCAGCCCGAGGGGCTCAACCTGCGGGGCCCGCAGAGCGTCGGGCGCCTGCGCTTCCAGACGCAGCCGAACGAGATCACCCCCAAGTTCGGTGCGGTCGTGCCGGACAACGCCATCCTCGGCGCGGTCGAGGCGCTGCAGCAGCGCGAGCCCGACAGCGCGGTCGTCCTCGTATCGAAGGACATCAACCTGCGCATCAAGGCCGCGATCGCCGGCCTGTCGTCCGAGGACTACGAGAACGACCGCGCGCTCACCGACCTCGACCTGCTGTTCACCGGCGTCACCGAGCTGCCGGAGGATTTCTGGCAGCGGCACGGCAAGGGCCTGCGCTCGTGGACCGAGCGCGGCCGCACGTACTACGAGATCGCGCGTGCCGACGGCGACGACTGGTACGCGAACCAGTTCCTGCACCTGCCCGGCGACGAGGAAGCCGAACTGCGCGTGGTCGGCGTCGACGACCAGCGCGTGCGACTGCAGATCGTCGACGACTTCCGCACGCCGCAGCATGCGGTCTGGGGCATCCACGCGCGCAATCGCGAGCAGAACTTCGCACTGAACGCGCTGATGAATCCCAAGTGGATTTCGTGTCGCTGCTCGGCACGGCCGGCACCGGCAAGACGCTGCTCGCGCTCGCCGCGGGGCTTGCGCAGACGATGGACCAGCAGATCTACCGCGAGATCATCATGACCCGCGCGACGGTGAGCGTCGGCGAGGACATCGGCTTCCTGCCGGGTACCGAGGAAGAAAAGATGACGCCCTGGATGGGCGCGCTGACCGACAACCTCGAAGTGCTGACGAGCAACCAGGAAGGCGGCAGCTGGGGACGGGCTGCGACGAACGACCTGCTGGCCTCGCGGATCAAGATCCGCTCCATGAACTTCATGCGCGGCCGCACCTTCCTGTCGCGTTACGTGATCCTCGACGAGGCGCAGAACCTCACGCCCAAGCAGATGAAGACGCTGGTGACCCGCGCCGGTCCCGGCACGAAGATCGTCTGCCTCGGCAATCTCGAGCAGATCGACACGCCCTACCTCACCGAAACGACGTCCGGCCTCACCTACGTCGTCGACCGATTCAAGGCGTGGCCGCACAGCGCGCACGTGACGCTCCGCCGGGGCGAGCGTTCGCGTTTGGCGGACTTCGCCTCCGACGTCCTGTGACGCTGTCGGTCCTCACGATCGCCGGATCCGACTCCGGTGGCGGGGCCGGCATCCAGGCCGACCTCAAGACCTTCGCCGCGCATCGCGTGCACGGCCTGAGCGCGATCGCGGCGCTGACGGCGCAGAACACACGCGGCGTCACCGGCGTCGCCGTCACCGACCCGGCCTTCATCGCCGAGCAGGTCGATGCCTGCTTCGCCGATTTCGAGGTGCGCGCGGTCAAGCTGGGAATGCTCGCGAACGCCGAGGTGATCCACGCGGTCTCGGATGCGCTGGAGCGCCAGCATCCGGTGCCGGTGGTGGTGGATCCCGTCATGGTGGCGACGTCGGGCGCCGCCCTGCTCGATCCCGATGCCGTCGGCGCACTGCGCGATCGCCTGCTGCCGATGGCGGCCGTGCTGACGCCCAACGTGCCCGAGGCCGAGGTGCTGCTCGCGCGCCACATCATCGACCACGAGGATGTCCTCGAGGCCTCGCGCGCGCTGATCGCGCGCGGCTGCCGTGGCGTCCTGCTGAAGGGCGGCCACCTGCGCGGGGACGGTCCGGTGGTCGACCTGCTCGCGCTTCCGGGCGGCCGGACCGAGCGCTTCGAGCATCCGCGCCTGGCGGTCCGCGCGCATGGCACGGGCTGCACGCTCGCGTCCGCCATCGCGGCCAACCTCGCGCTGGGGCACTCGCTCGCCGCGGCCTGCGCGCGCGGCACCGACTACGTGCACCGCGCGCTGCTGCAGGGGTACCGGCCGGGCCGCAGCGACATCACTGTCCTGGATCACTTCGCCGCGGGCCGATGACCGTCAGCGCGCGTTGGCTGCCGTGCCGGAGCGAGGACGGCCATGCCTGGGAGGCGCTCGCGGTCTCGGGCGACCGCGTGGACCGCGTGCTCACCTGGATTCCCGCGCTCGGCGTGCCGGCGCGCACGTACGAAGCGTTCGCCGCCGAACTCGCGCGCCGCGGCATCGCGGTCGTGGTCCACGAATGGCGGGGATTCGGCAGCAGTTCGTGGCGCGCCGCCCGCGATCGCGACTGGGCGTATCGCGAACTGCTCCTTCTCGACATACCCGGGACACTCGGCGCCGCCGCCGCGGAATTCGGCCGCGTGGACGTCATCGGCGGCCACAGCCTCGGGGGTCAGCTTG
The DNA here is from genome assembly GCF_004359965.1 of Cognatilysobacter segetis. Taxonomy (GTDB): domain Bacteria; phylum Pseudomonadota; class Gammaproteobacteria; order Xanthomonadales; family Xanthomonadaceae; genus Cognatilysobacter; species Cognatilysobacter segetis. The sequence goes on from NZ_SMRQ01000027.1 coordinate 15,763, forward strand.
CCGCGTGCTCGCTCGCACTCGCGCCCCGCCGCATCGGCGCGCTCTGGCTGGTCGCCAGCGGCTCGCCCTACTGGCGCGCATTTCCGCGCCGGGTCGGCTTGTGGCTGCCTGCGGCCTACCGGCTGCTGGCGGCGATGGCGAGCGCGTTCGGTTCGCTCCCGGGTCGGCGCATCGGCTTCGGAGGCAACGAGGCGCGCGGCGTGATCCGAGATTGGTCGCGCACCGGCCTGACCGGCCGCTATGCGGCGCCGGGCGTAGGCGACATCGAGCCACGCCTGCGCGAGGTCGACGTGCCGGTGCGCGCCGTGTTGCCGGCACGCGATTGGCTGGCGCCGAGTTCGTCGCTCGATTACCTGCTGTCCAAGACCGCCTGCCGCGATCGCCACGTCGCGATACTCGACACCGATGCGCTCGGCGCGCATGCCGATCACTTCGCCTGGATGCGCGCGCCCGGGACCGTCGTCGACGAGCTGGCCCGCTGACCGATTCGAGGGCGAGGCATCGCGGCAACGCCCCGGCCGCCGAGCGGTCATCGACGCGCATTTGTCGATTACGCCGGCAATTCAGAGGTGTGCACCTGCGAACGCACAAACAAAAAGACCGATGGTTTCCCATCGGTCTTTCCGTCTTGTATGGCGCGCCCGGAAGGATTCGAACCTCCGACCCCCAAGTTCGTAGCCTGGTGCTCTATCCAGCTGAGCTACGGGCGCGTAGTCGAAAAATTATGGCGTCCGTCGAACCGTCCGTCAATATTTTTCATCGAAAATCGCAGTACATATTTCTCTGCGATCGGTGCCGCGATGCGGCGGTACAACTGGCGGAGACGGAGGGATTCGAACCCTCGATGGAGCTTTTGACCCCATACTCCCTTAGCAGGGGAGCCCCTTCGGCCTCTCGGGCACGTCTCCGGGTTTTTCCCGCGGTTAGCGCCGCGAGGCCGGGGATGTTAACGCCCCGGCGGCAATGCGGCAATCCGTCAGCCCTGCGCGTCGTCCGCCGCCTCGTCGCGGACCTCGCCGCCACGCTGGATGCGCTGATAGATCTCCTCGCGATGGACGGCGACGTCCTTCGGTGCGGTGATGCCGATACGCACCTGATTGCCTTTGACGCCCAGCACCGTCACCGATACCGAATCGCCGATCATCAGGGTTTCGCCGACGCGCCGCGTCAGGATAAGCATTACGACCTCCTTGAACCGGCATCTTGCCGGGCGCGCGGCCTCTGCCGCGCACTGATATTTGGACACAAACGCCCGCCATGTTAGCGAGCGGCCATTTCACGCCGCAAGGAAGCTGTTCACACTCCTGCAGCGGCAGTACGTTCCTTTACGAGATCGGGCACGCCGGCAAGCGCGGACTGGAGGGCGGGACCGTCGTCGCCACCACCCTGCGCCATGTCGGGACGGCCACCGCCCTTGCCGCCGACCTGTCGCGCGACCACGCCCAGCAGGTCGCCCGCCTTGACCTGCCCGAGCGCGCGACCGCTGACGCCGGCCACGAGCGCGGCCTTCCCGTCCTGGACGCCCGCGAGGACTACAACGGCATCGACCAGCTGTTGCTTTAGCCGATCGACGGCATCGCGCAGGGCCTTGGCATCGAAGCCTTCCAGCCGCGCGGCCACGACGCGGATGCCGTCGACGTCGACCGCGCTGGAAGCGAGGTCGGACGTCGCGCCCGAGGCCGCCTTGGCCTTGAGCGATTCGATTTCGCGTTCCAGACGGCGCTGGCGATCGAGCATCGCGCGCACCTTGTCGGAGACGTCGGCGCGCGACGCCCCGACCAGGCGCGCGGCCTCGTCGAGCCGCTGCAGCTCGGTCGACACGTAGTCGAGCGCGCCCTGCCCCGTCACCGCTTCGATGCGGCGCACGCCCGCGGACACGCCGCCTTCCGACAGAATCTTGAACAGGCCGATGTCGCCCGTGCGCGATACGTGCGTGCCGCCGCAGAGTTCGGTGGACGCTTCGCCCATGCGCAGCACGCGCACGCGGTCGCCGTACTTTTCGCCGAACAGCGCGAGTGCGCCGAAGTCGACCGCCTCCTGCATGCCCATGTGGTGCACGTCGACCGCATGATTGGAGCGGATTTCGGCATTCACCTGGCGCTCGATCTCCGCGAGCTCGGCGGGTGCGATCGGCTGGAAATGCGAGAAGTCGAAACGCAGGCGGTCCGGCGCCACGAGCGATCCCTTCTGTGCGACATGCTCGCCGAGCACGCGGCGCAGCGCCGCATGCAGCAGGTGCGTCGCCGAATGATTGAGCACGGTCGCGGCGCGACGCACTGCATCGACGGAGCCCATGAGCCGATCGCCGCGCGACAGGCGGCCAGCCTGCAGCGCGCCGACGTGGCCGTGGAACTGCCCGGCGAACTTCAGCGTATCGCGGACGACGAAACGCACGTCTTTCTCGTCGAGCTCGCCCGCGTCGCCCACCTGTCCACCGCTCTCGGCGTAGAACGGCGTGCGATCGAGGATGACGACCGCTTCGTCGCCGGCCTCGATCGAGTCGACCGGACGTCCGTCCTTGAGAATGGCGAGTACCTGCAGGCCACCCTCGACGAGCTTCTCGTAGCCGAGGAACTCGGTGGCGGCCATTTGCGCGGCCAGCTCGGCCGGCAGCGTGGTCGCATTGCCGAACTTGCCTGCGGCGCGCGCGCGGTCCTTCTGCTCGGCCATGAGGCGCTCGTAATCCTCCATCGCCGACGGCTCGAGCTCGGCACCTTCACGCTCGCGCACGATGTCCGCGATCAGGTCCGGCGGACAGCCGTAGGTGTCGTGCAACTGGAACAGCTGCTCGCCGTCGATGCGACCGCCATTGCGCGCGAGATAGCCCTCCAGGCGCTGCATGCCGGCGTCGAGCGTCTGCGCGAACGCCGCTTCCTCCGCCTTCAGCGCGCGCTCGACGAGCGCCTGCTTCTGCGCCAGTTCCGGATACGCGTCCGCCATCACCTCGACGAGCGGCGCCACCATCTTCCAGAAGGTGCCGTCCGGCGTGAGCCCGTTGAGCTTCCAGATGTGGCGGATCGCGCGACGGATGATGCGGCGCAGGACGTAGCCCCGGCCCTCGTTCGATGGCAGCACGCCGTCGACGATCAGGAACGAGCACGCGCGGATGTGGTCGGCGATCACGCGCAGCGACTTGTTGTCGAGGTCGCTGCGGTTCGTGAGTTTCGCGGCGGCGCCGATGAGGTGCCGGAACAGGTCGATCTCGTAGTTGCTGTGCACGTGCTGCAGCACGGCCGCCATGCGCTCCAGACCCATGCCGGTGTCGACACACGGCGCGGGCAGCGGTACCAGCGTGCCATCGGGCTGCCGGTCGAACTGCATGAAGACGTTGTTCCAGATCTCGATGTAGCGATCGCCGTCCTCGTCCGGCGAGCCGGGCGGGCCGCCGGCAACGTCGGGGCCATGGTCGTAGAAGATCTCGGTGCACGGGCCGCAGGGGCCGGTGTCGGCCATCTGCCAGAAGTTGTCCGACGCGTACGGTGCGCCCTTGTTGTCGCCGATGCGCACGATGCGATCGACCGGGAGGCCGATCTCGCGATGCCAGATGTCGAAGGCCTCGTCGTCGGTGTGGTAGACCGTGACGAGCAGGCGCTCCGGGGACAGCTTCCAGACCCGGGTCAGCAGTTCCCAGGCCCAGGCGATGGCGTCCTTCTTGAAGTAGTCGCCGAACGACCAGTTGCCCAGCATCTCGAAGAATGTGTGGTGGCGCGCGGTGTAGCCGACCTGGTCGAGGTCGTTGTGCTTGCCGCCGGCCCGGAGGCAGCGCTGCACGTCGGCCGCGCGTACGTAGCCCGGCTTCTCGCTGCCGAGGAACACGTTTTTGAACTGCACCATGCCCGAGTTGGTGAACAGCAGCGTCGGGTCATTGTTCGGCACGAGCGGCGCCGAGGGCACGATGGTATGGCCCTTGCTGCGGAAGAACTCGATGAAATCGCTGCGGATTTCGGACGTCGTTTTCATGCGGGGATCGCGATTCGGAAGTGGCGACGGGCAGCCGCACGACCGCCGGTCGGCGGCAGGGGCGCTCATGTGGACCCCGAAGAGTAACAGGCGGGGCGCTGGCCGATGCGGACGCGAATGGACCGCTCAGTCGTCGGCGCCGGACCGAACCGCGGCGCGCACGACGTCCCCGGGAAAACCGCGCCGGATCAGAAAGTCGGATGCCTTGCGTTCACGCTGCCGCGCGTCGTCGACCCGCGCGAAGCGTCGGGCGACCAGGTCGCGGGCGATTTCGACCCAATCGCCGTCGAAATCATCGAGGGCCGCCTGCCGCACCTCGGCCGGGAGGTCATGGGTGCCGAGCTCGGCCCGGATATGTAGCGGCCCGTACCCGGTGGACGCGCGACTGCGGACGAGGCTTTCGGCGAAGCGCGCGTCGTCCTGCCAGCCTGCGCCGGCGAGTTTGTCGACGGCCGCTTCCACCTCGCCCGCGTCGACGCCGCGCTGGACGAGCTTGCGCACGAGTTCCTTCCGGGAATGCTCGCGGCGGGTGAGCAGCCCGAGCGCGCGCTGAAGCGCCGTCGCCGGCTTGCGCTCGCGCTTGGGCCGCCTGCGTGTGTCGCTCTCGTTTCCGAACAGGCTCTCGTAGGCGGGGCCCGCATCGGCCTCCAGCGGGGCGGATGCCGCCGGAGGATGGATGTCGCGGGCCGCGCCGGGCGCTGGCGCCGGGGTCGCATCGACCGACCGGTCGCATCGAGCGGGCTCAAGGGTTGCCGCCGGCCGCCCCGGTTTGCCTGGCCCGGACGCCGTTGTGGGAACGTTGAGGGCTCCGCTCGTCGAGGACCGCCGCTTGCCCTGCGGCAAACGCCGCGCGGTGGACTGCGCGGCGTCCGGAAAATCGTCGACCGAGAACAGGTCCGACAGACGCACGATGCCCTGCGGCGTGTCCGATCCGCCGGATCGCGGAAACGACTCGGCCCCGGGCGCATCGCCCGGGGCCGACTCGTGATCACGTGGGGGGCGTGTCGGTGACATCGTTCCGATCAGGCATCCGCCTCGGCTTCGGCCGGGTTGATCTCCTGCGGAACGAACTTCTCACGCAGCGCCGCTTCCAGCTTGGCCGCCATCGCCGGGTTCTCCTTGAGGAACTGACGGGCATTCTCCTTGCCCTGCCCGATGCGCTCGCCGTCGCAGCTGTACCACGCGCCCGACTTCTCGACGAGCTTCGCGTCGACGCCCATGTCGATCAGCTCGCCCTCGCGGGAGATGCCTTCGCCGTACAGGATCTCGGTGACGACCTGCTTGAACGGAGGCGCCAGCTTGTTCTTGACGACCTTGATGCGGGTCTGGTTGCCGATGATCTCGTCGCCCTTCTTGATCGAACCGATGCGGCGGATGTCGAGACGCACCGAGGCGTAGAACTTCAGCGCGTTGCCGCCGGTGGTCGTCTCCGGGCTCTGGCCCGGCATCATGATGCCGATCTTCATGCGCAGCTGGTTGATGAAGATCACCAGCGTGTTCGAGCGCTTGATGTTGCCGGTGAGCTTGCGCAGCGCCTGCGACATCAGGCGGGCCTGCAGGCCCGGCAACTGGTCGCCCATCTCGCCTTCGATTTCGGCCTTCGGCGTCAGCGCGGCGACCGAGTCGACCACGACCATGTCGACCGCGTTCGAACGCACCAGCATGTCGGCGATCTCGAGCGCCTGTTCGCCCGTATCCGGCTGCGAGAGCAGCAGGTCATCGACGTTGACGCCCAGCTTGGCAGCGTAGATCGGGTCGAGCGCATGCTCGGCGTCGATGAAGGCCGCGGTGCCGCCCTTCTTCTGGCACTCGGCGATCGCCTGCAGCGTGAGCGTGGTCTTGCCCGACGACTCCGGACCGTAGATCTCGACCACGCGGCCGCGCGGCAGGCCGCCGATGCCGAGCGCGATATCGAGCATCAGCGAACCCGTGCCGACGATTTCGACGGCTTCCACGGCGCGGTCGCCCATGCGCATGACCGAGCCCTTGCCGAACTGCTTCTCGATCTGGCCGAGAGCGGCTGCAAGTGCGCGCTTCTTGTTCTCATCCATTGACGGGTTCCTGGTGTTCATAGGTGTAGGGAGATTCTCGGGGCCGGACATCGCAGGGGTTGAGACGATGGCATCGGCAGCTGAACTCTGCGACGAACGGCCGGCACGCGCCGTCGGACGTGCGCTGCGGCGGGTGTCGGAATTACCCGAATCGCCGCGCTTCAACGGTTCGGCCGCACGAGGCCGCAGTAGAGGCCTTCGATCGCGAAGTCCTGGTCCGGCAGCACGTCGATGGGCGCGAAATCGGGATTGCGCGGCAGCAGGCGGATGCGGTCCTTCGCGATCTTCAGCAGCTTCACGGTGATCGCGTCATCGACGCGCGCCACGACGATCTGTCCGGAGCGCGCTTCGTTCGTGCGGTGCACGCCGATCAGGTCGCCGTCGAAGATGCCTTCGTCGCGCATCGAGTCGCCCTTGACGCGCAGCAGGTAATCCGGCGCCGGTGCGAACAGGTTCTTGTCGAGCAGCACCATGTCGTCGGAGCCGATGTCGGCGCCGATCGGCAGGCCCGCGGCGACCTGGCCGAGCACCGGCAGGTGCAGCATGTCGTTCGCATTCGACGCGGGCCCGTTGGGCGTGGCGACGAGCCGGATGCCGCGCGCCTGGCCGGGTACCCGGCGGATCGCGCCCGCCTGCTCGAGGGCCTGCAGGTGATACTGCGCGGCGCGGACGCTGCTGAAGCCGAAGACCTGGGCGATCTCCGTCTGCGACGGCGGCACGCCGTCGGCCTCGATGCGCTCGGCGATCATTTCGAGGATCGCCTGCTGGGTGTCGGTCAGGTTCATTAGTAGCAATACTACTAACCCGGGCCGTGACCGCAAGACCGTTCGTCAGGCCGCCAGCTCGATGAGGCCGCGGAGGGCGGTCGCGACCGTCTGCCGCCGGACCGCGTCCCGGTCGCCGTCGAAATGGTGGACGGTCGCCTGCGGGTAGCCGCCGCGCCGTTTCCAGCCGATCCAGACCGTACCGACCGGCTTGTCGGCCGTCCCGCCGCCCGGCCCGGCGATGCCGGTGACGGCCACCGCGAGCGTCGCAGCGGAGTGCACGAGGGCCCCGGAGACCATCTCGACGACGGTTTCGCGGCTGACGGCGCCATGCGCCTCCAGCGTGTGCGGGTTCACCCCGAGCAACGCCTGCTTGGCCTCGTAGCTGTAGACCACCATGCCGCAGTCGAACCAGGCGGACGAACCGGCGAGGTCAGTCAGCGTCTTGGCGATCCAGCCGCCCGTGCAGCTCTCGGCGGTGACCACGGTGAGGTGCTGGGCGAGCGCGGCGCTCGCGAGGGTCTCGCCGAGGCGGCGGAGGTCGTCGTCGGTGGGCGGGTGCATCCGGCCATTATGGCCGCGCGGCATACTGTCGCCCCGCCGGTGACCCTGCCCGGCCCGCCCGACCGAACCCGCCCGTGCCCGACGCCAGCGCCGACGTCCGCCCCGCCGACGCCCACACCCCGCTCATGCGCCAGTTCTTCGCCTGCAAGGCGGAGCATCCGGACGTGCTGCTGTTCTTCCGCATGGGCGACTTCTACGAGCTCTTCTACGACGACGCCCGCAAGGCCGCGCGCCTGCTCGACATCACGCTGACCCAGCGCGGCGCATCGGCCGGCCAGCCGATCCCGATGTGCGGCGTGCCGCACCACTCCGCCGAGAGCTATCTGGCGCGCCTCGTCGCGCTCGGCGAGTCGGTCGCCATCTGCGAGCAGATCGGTGATCCGGCGCTGGCCAAGGGCCTCGTGGAACGCAAGGTCGTCCGTATCGTCACGCCCGGCACGGTGACCGACGAGGCGCTGCTCGACCAGCGCCGCGACACGCTGCTGCTCGCCGTCGCGCGCGGGAAGAACGGCTGGGGCCTGGCCTGGGCCGACCTCGCCGCGGGGCGCTTCCTGTGCAACGAGGTCGCGAACGAGGACCAGCTCGAGGCGGAGATCGCGCGCCTGGATCCGGCCGAAGTGCTGTGTCCCGACGAAGACCCCCTGCCCGCCTGCATCAGCACGCGCACCGGCCTGCGTCGCCGCGCGCCGTGGCTGTTCGACGTCGACGGCGGCCGTCGCCACCTGCTGCGTTTCTTCGCGGTGCACGACCTCTCGGGCTTCGGCCTCGACGATCGACCGCTTGCGATCGCCGCGGCCGCGGCGCTGCTGGGCTACGTCGAGGAGACGCAGAAGCAGCGGCGTCCCCACCTCACCTCGATCGCCGTCGAGTCCGGCGATGGCGCGATCGCCATGAACGCGGCAACGCGCCGCCATCTGGAACTCGACACCCGCGTGGACGGCGACACCCGCCATACGCTGCTCGGCGTGCTCGACACCACGGTGACGCCCATGGGCGGCCGCCTGCTGCGGCGCTGGCTGCACAGGCCGCTGCGCGACCGCACCGTGCTGCGGCTGCGCCACGATGCGGTGGCCACGCTCGGCGACGCCCGCGCGACGGATGACCTGCGCGAGCGGCTGCACGCGGTCGGCGACGTGGAACGCATCCTCGCGCGTGTCGCCCTGCGGAGCGCGCGCCCGCGCGATCTGTCGACGCTGCGCGACGCGCTCGCGATGCTGCCGTCGCTGCGCGACCTGCTCGCCCCGCTCGACTCGCCGCGCCTGCTCGCGCTTCGTGCCTCGCTCGGCGAGCACGATGCGACGGCCGCGCATCTCGCCGAAGCCATCGTCCCGCATCCGCCGGTGCTCGCGCGCGACGGCGGCGTCTTCGCCGATGGATACGACGCTGAGCTCGACGAGCTGCGCCGGCTCTCGACCAACGCCGACCAGTTCCTGGTCGATCTCGAGGCTCGCGAGCGCGAGGCCAGCGGCATTCCGACGCTCAAGGTCGGCTACAACCGCGTCCACGGGTACTACATCGAGATCAGCAAGGCTCAGGCCTCGCGCGCGCCGACGCATTACACGCGTCGCCAGACGCTGACCGGCGCCGAGCGCTACATCACCGACGAGCTGAAGCAGTTCGAGGACAGGGTGCTCAGCGCACGCGAGCGTTCCCTCTCGCGCGAACGCTTGCTGTACGAGCGGTTGCTCGATGCGCTCAATGAGCGGCTGGAGCCGTTGAAGCAATGCGCCGCCGCGCTGGCCGAGCTCGACGTGCTGGCGGCGTTCGCCGAGCGTGCGCAGATGCTGGACTGGTCGAAGCCCGAGCTTGCCGAGTTTGCGGGCATCCGTATCGAGCGCGGCCGGCATCCGGTCGTCGAGGCCGTGCGCGATGCACCGTTCGAGCCCAACGATCTGATCCTCGACTGCGCGCCGGGCCACGTCGGCCGCCGCATGCTGGTCATCACCGGCCCGAACATGGGCGGCAAGTCGACGTACATGCGGCAGAACGCGCTCATCGTTCTGCTCGCGCACATCGGCAGCTTCGTGCCCGCAGCCGTCGCGGTGATCGGTCCGATCGACCGGATCCTGACGCGCATCGGCGCGGGCGACGACCTGGCCCGCGGGCAGTCGACCTTCATGGTCGAGATGGCGGAGACGAGTTACATCCTCCACCACGCGACGAGCGAGTCGCTGGTGCTGATGGACGAAATCGGCCGCGGCACCTCCACCTACGACGGCCTGGCGCTGGCCGAGGCCTGCGCGCGGCACCTCGCGGGCGTCAATCGCGCCTACACGTTGTTCGCGACGCACTACTTCGAGCTCACGCGCCTCGCCGAGCCCGGCAGCGGCATCGCCAACGTGCACCTCGATGCGGTCGAACATGGCGACCGGCTGGTCTTCATGCACGCCGTCAAGGACGGCCCGGCCGATCGCAGTTTCGGCCTGCAGGTCGCCGCGCTCGCGGGCCTGCCGAAAACGGTGGTGTCGCAGGCGCGCGCGCGCCTCGCGGAACTCGAACAGCAGCGCCCGGTCGACCCGCGCGCACCGATCACGTCCGAGACGCTCGACGCGCCTCAGCAGTTCGGCCTGTTCCCGCCCAGCGCCGCCGCGCTCGACGCGCTCGCCGGGATCGATCCCGACGAACTGTCGCCCAAACAGGCGCTCGAAGCGCTCTACCGGCTCAAGTCGCTCGCCTGATCGTCAGGCCGGCGCACCCGGCGCCCCAGCGCGACGCGGGCGGCAGAACAGCTGCCGCCACAGCGGCAGCGTGCCCATGCCGAGCGGGCCGAGGAACGGTTCGAACTGGGCGATGCCGAGCGAGACGAGCGAGGCGCAGATCGTGCTGATGCCGCGGCCGCGCACGTAGCGGATGTCGTCGCCCGTCGTCTCCGCCGATCGCATCGCAGGGCTGGTCGCCAGCGTGTTGACGCGCAGGTTCAGCAGCGACGTCAGCAGCATCCAGCCCCAGTACAGCGACGCGGGGACGCGGGCGCCCGGATAGTCCGCCATGAACGCGGTGAGGAAGGGCATGAACGCGATGGTGCCGAGCAGCATCAGGTTCCACCCGACGATCCGCGGCGAATGGCGGGCCGCGTGCGAGAACGCGCGATGGTGGCCCATCCAGAACGCGCCGATGACGCCGAAGCTGACGAAGAAGCCCACCAGGTTTGGCACCAGTCCGGCTAGCGCGCGCCAGAACTCGACGTCGCCCGCGCCGTGCGCGACCTCCGGCACCCGGACCTCGATCACCAGCAAGGTGATCGCGATGGCGAACACCGCGTCCGAGAAGAACACGATCCGCTCCAGCGGATGATCGACGACGTCCTTCATTGTTTTTCCCCCGTTTGCGGCGATTGTTCCGGCACGGCCCGCCGCCGGCAAGCCGTGCCTCGCGCCGGACATCGTTGGCGAACGACTCCTCGGCCACGCCGCGGACATCGGGTCGGCCCGCCGCGTTGTCGCCGCGCGCACGCCGGGCCTGATTCGATCCTGCGCACTGCCGGAGGACCGCATGAGCCATCGAGTTCCGAACGATTCCGAACGCGTCAACGTCAACGACGATGTCGAGCTCGCGTTCTGGTGCCGCGAGTTGCAGACGGACGCTGCGACCCTGCGGGACGCCGTCAGCGCGGTCGGTGTCGAGGTCGCGAACGTGCGCATGCACCTCGGCCAGACGCGCTAGGCGGCCGTCACGGCTCGTCGATCCGGTGCGTGGCTGACTTGACGCGTTTTCCGGAGAACCGCCATGAACGCTCCCTTGTTCGACGACCTTCTCGACCAGCTGCGCGGAGCGCCGACGCAGCAGATGTCGCAACGACTGGGCCTGTCGCCCGAAAGCACGATGCAGGCGGTCGCGACCGCGCTGCCGATGCTGCTGGGCGCGCTGCACCGCAATGCGCAGGCCGAGCCCGGCGCGCGCTCGCTCCTGTCGGCGCTTGAGGTGGACCATCGCGGCATCGATCCCGCCAATGCGCTCGGCACCGCGCTCGCGGGCGGCGGATCGGGCGCGGGCATCCTCGGCCACGTGTTCGGTACGCGTCAGCCTGTCGCGGCCGAAGCGGTGTCGAACGCGACCGGGCTCGGACCGGATCGCGCCGGCATGCTGCTGCGGCTTCTCGCGCCGGTGGTGATGGCCTACCTCGCGCGCCGGCTGTTCACGCCCCGCGAGGCCGACGGTCCGACGACGCCACAGCCGTCCCCCGACGGGCTGCGCACCGCACTGGGCGAGGAGGTCACGACATTGCGCGAGCGCGGCAACGTGCATCCGGCGCTGCTGTCGGTCCTCGATCGCGATCGCGACGGTGACGTCGACCTGCAGGATTTCACCGGCGCAGCCGCGACGCCGCTCGCCACGCAGACCGCGGAAATGCGCAGCCCGCGACCGCTGCTCTGACGCGTCGCGACGCCTCAGGCGGCGTCGATGTCGCCGAGCGCTCGGATCAAACGGCGCGCGCGCTTGTCGGGTCGCTGCTCCGGCGGCCTGAAGCCGTCGCGCTGGGCGGCGCGCATCGCCCTCGCCTCCTCGCGTCGTTTAGTCGACGCCTCGGTCTCCGCATACAGCGCCTGCGCGACGCTCGCCGGGCCGCGTACGTCGCTCAGCGCCAGCACGTCGATCTCGAACCTTTCATCGCCGCGCACGACGACCAGGCGGTCGGCCACGCGGACCGCGCGGGAGGCCTTGGCGCGCTGGCCATCGACCTCGACGCGCCCGGTTTCGATGGCCTGCTTGGCCAGCGAGCGCGTCTTGAAGAAGCGGGCGGCCCAGAGCCACAGGTCGAGGCGAACGGAAGTGGGGGTTTCGGTCATCGGAAGCAGGAGAGGTGGAAGCGGGAGCATGCCGCGCCCCGGCTCAGGGTAGATGAACGCCGGCAAGCGCCAGCCGCGCCCGCAACCGGCTTTCGTGGGTGCCGGGCCAGTAGACCTGCCCGCACTCCGTACACCGACTGAAGCGCTCGACGGCCTGCAGAACGCGCGTCGGCACGTCGTCGGCGACACCCGCCGCGTCGACGGGCTCGAGGCGGCCGTTGCACCGCGCGCATCGGGTGAACGGTGCGAACGAACGGTCGAGCCCGAAGCGGGCGCAGATCTCCGCGAATTGCTCGACGGGCGCCACTGCGTAGACGAACGCCGCGTCGTCGACATCGCCGCGTTTGAGCAGGGCGACGTCGCGGGTCAGCAGCACCCGGCGCCCCGCCTGCGCCGCTTCGCGCAGGACGTCGTCGCGGGCGAGCGCGCTGTACGCCGTGTCGATCCCCGCGAGTCGAAGGTAGCGCGCGAGACGGCCCAGGTGGGCGTCCAGCACGAAACGCGGCGGCAGGTCGATCGATTGCCGCTCGACGGGGTACACGTCGACCGTCTCGCCGCCGTGCACCCGGTGGGCGAGAGGCCGGCGCTCGCCGTCGACCTCGACCGCAGCCACCTCCACATGCGGGATGCCGATCGACTCGATCGGGTCCTTGACGCCGTGCGTGCCGTCGATCGGGATCTCGACGTCGCCGCCGCGCCGCGCCGGTGACAGGAAACGCGCGAGGCGTCCATGCACGCGCAGGCGGAGGTGTCGTGGCGATGCAGTCGAACGGGGCATGGCGCCAGCATCGGCAACGGGCCGGCAACGCCGCGCGACTCCCAAACGCGAACGGCCGCCCAAAGGCGGCCGTTCGGGCAGCGGACTCGCGCGTTACTGCTGCGCGGCGGCCGCGGCTGCGGCTGCGGCGGCCTTCGCCTTGGCGTTGCCCGCCAGGTCTTCCTTGATGCGCGCCTTCTTGCCCTGCAGGCCGCGCAGGTAGTACAGCTTGCCGGCGCGCACCTTGCCGCGGCGCTTCACGTCGACCGAATCGATCGTGGCGGAGTGCGTCTGGAACACGCGCTCGACGCCGAAGCCGTGCGAGATCTTGCGGACGGTGAACGACGAGTTCAGGCCGCCGTTCTTGATGCCGATGACCACACCCTCGTAAGCCTGGACGCGCTCGCGGTTGCCTTCCTTGACCTTCACGTTCACGACGACGGTGTCGCCCTGGCTGAAGTCGGGAAGCTTGCGGGTGATCTGCTCGGCTTCGAAGTTCTGGAGCAGCGTATTGAGGGACGGCTTGTTCATGGGCTTGGGCCTGTTGGTGTCGTTGTAGAGCCGCGAGTGCGCGTGGACCCGCGTGCCGGCGTCGGTGGAGCTAAGCCCGCGATTGTAACGGGATTTTTCCCGGCCTGGCTAGGGCCGGGCCTGGGTCGCTTCCGGGTCCGGCGGGATCGGCCCCGAGGCGTCGGCACGATACTGCGCGAGGAGCGCGGCATCGGCCTTCGATAGCGTCCGCCCCTCCAGCAGGTCCGGGCGCCGCTCGGCGGTCCGGCCGAGGGCCTGCATGCGCCGCCAGCGCGCGATGCGCGCGTGGTCGCCGGACAGCAGCACGTTCGGCACGGCCCCTAGGGCGTGCTCGACCGGGCGCGTGTAGTGCGGGCAGTCGAGCAGCCCGTCCTCGAAACTGTCCTGCACCGCCGACTCGGCGTCGTTCAGCACGCCCTCCTGCAGCCGGGCGATCGCATCGATCAACACCGCGGCGGGCAGCTCGCCGCCCGACAGCACGTAGTCGCCGATCGACAGCTCCTCGTCGACCTCCGCCCGTACGAACCGCTCGTCGATGCCCTCGTAGCGGCCGCAGAGCAGGATCAGGCGGGGCTCGGCCGCCAGGCGCCGGACGCCCGCCTGGTCCAGCCGCCGCCCCTGCGGGCTGAGGTAGACCACGCGGGCCGGTCCCCCGCCCGCCTGACGCGCTGAGGCGATCGCCCGGCGCAGCGGATCGATGAGCATGACCATGCCGGGGCCGCCCCCGAACGGGCGGTCGTCGACGCGCCGGTAGTTGCCCTCCGCGTGGTCGCGCGGATTGGTGCCGTGGATCGCCAGCAGACCGCGCTCGACCGCACGGCCGACCACGCCGAACGCCGCGCACTGCGCGACGAACTCGGGAAACAGGCTGACGACGTCGATGCGCATGGGCGAACCTGTAAAGGGCGATCAGGGAAGGCGCACGCCGTGCCGCGGCGTCGAACGGGCGCCGCGCGGGGGCATCGCGGGCGGTCCGGGGCGTTGCCTCAGAAGTCCGGATCCCAGTCCACGGTGACGCGGCCCACATCGAAATCGATCGACGTGACGTACAGAGGCCGCACGAACGGGATCATCCACTCGCGGTCGCCGTCGCGCGCGACCAGCACGTCGTTGGCGCCCGTCGCGAAGAGGTGCGACACGCGCCCCATCGACCGGCCCTCGGTGTTGACGACCTCGAGACCTTCGAGATCGATCCAGTAGACCTCGCCGTCGGCGGGCTTCGGCAGCGCGGAACGGTCGACGTAGACCTCCGTGCCGCGCATCGCCTCCGCGGCATCGCGGTCCTCGACGCCGGGGATCTCGGCGGCGAGCCCCTTGCCGGCTTGCCGACCACGAACGGTCGTCAGCTCGCGCTCGTTGCCGCGCGCATCCCGAAGGATCCAGGGCCGGTAGCCGAAGATGGCGGAGCGCGGCTCCGTCCAGCTTTCGAGTTTCACTTCCCCTCGAACGCCGAAGGCGCCGACCACCCTTCCAACCAGGATGCGGCGCCCCGGTGTCTTCGTCGGGGCACCTGCCGGCGCCCCGCTACCGCCCGTGCCAGGCACGGGCGAGGTCATCAGGCTGCGGCCTGCGCCTTGGAAACCTGCTTGAACAGGTCGGCGACCTTGTCGGTCATCTGCGCGCCCTGGCCGACCCAGTGCTGCACGCGGGCGACGTCGAGCTCGACGCGCTTGTCGTTGCCCGACGCGACCGGATTGTAGTAACCGACGCGCTCGATATTGCGGCCATCGCGGGCGCTGCGGCTGTCGGTGACGATGATGTGGTAGAAGGGGCGCTTCTTGGCGCCGCCACGCGTAAGGCGGATCTTGACCATGAGGTTCTCGTGTTGCCCAGCTGCCGGAATGGCAGGGTAAGCCGGCGATTTTAGCGGGATTTCCGCCCGCGGGGAACCCGGCGGGCGCTGCGGCCGCTTGGCCGGTCAGCGGAACGGCATGCCGCCGCGACCGCCCATCATGCCCTTCATGCCGCGCATGAGCCCCTTCATGCCGCCACCGGCCAGCTTGGACATCATCTTTTCCATCTGCTGGTACTGCTTCATCACCTTGTTCACGTCGGCCGGGGTCAGGCCCGCGCCCCTGGCGATGCGTGCGCGGCGCGAGCCGTTCAGCAGCGCCGGGTTGCGCCGCTCCTTCTTCGTCATCGAATTGATGATCGCGATCATCCGCGGCACTTCCTTGCCGGTGATCTGGTCCTTGAGGTGCGCGGGCACCTGCCCCATGCCCGGCAGCTTGTCCATGAGCCCGTGCAGGCCGCCCATGCTCTGCATCTGCTCGAGCTGGTCGCGCATGTCGTTGAGGTCGAATTTCTTGCCCTTGACGACCTTCTCGGCGAGCTTCTGCGCCTTGTCCTTGTCGACCTGCTGCTCCACCTGCTCGACCAGCGACAGCACGTCGCCCATGTCGAGGATCCGGCTCGCGATGCGGTCCGGATGGAAGACGTCGAGGCCGTCCGGCTTCTCGCCGGTACCGATGAACTTGATCGGGCGACCGGTGATGTAGCGCACCGACAGCGCCGCACCGCCGCGCGCGTCGCCGTCGGTCTTGGTGAGCACGACGCCGGTGAGCGGCAGCGCGTCGGCGAAGGCCTTGGCCGTCACCGCGGCATCCTGTCCGGTCATCGAGTCGACGACGAACAGCGTCTCGACCGGGTTCACCGCGCCGTGCAGCGCCTTGATCTCCGCCATCATCGCCTCGTCGATCGCGAGGCGGCCGGCGGTGTCGACGATCAGGACGTCCGCGTACGACTTGCGCGCATCGTCGATGGCGGCGCGCACGATGGCTTCGGGCTTCTGCGAGGCGTCGGACGGGAAGAACGTGACGTCGACCTGCTGCGCGAGCTGGCGCAGCTGTTCGATCGCCGCGGGTCGGTACACGTCGGCCGACACCACCATGACCTTCTTCTTGCGGCGCTCCTTCAGGTGCTTGGCGAGCTTGCCGACGGTCGTCGTCTTGCCCGCACCCTGCAGGCCGGCCATCAGGATAACCGCGGGCGCCGGCACGTTGAGGTTGAGGTCGGAGGCCTGCGCGCCCATCACGGCGGTCAGCTCGTCGCGCACCACCTTGATGAGCGACTGGCCCGGCGTCAGCGACTTCAGCACTTCCTGTCCGACCGCGCGCGTCTTGATGCGCTCGATCAGCGCCTGCACGACGGGCAGCGCGACGTCGGCTTCCAGCAGTGCGATCCGCACCTCACGCAACGCCTCGCGGATGTTCTCCTCCGTCAGGCGGCCGCGGCCGCGCAGGCGCTCGATGGTGCCGGAGAGGCGCTGGGACAGGGACTCGAACATGTGTGCAACCGACGACGAAAACGGTCGCGAAGTATAGCGGTCGAGGGCCGGCGGCCCGTGGAACGGCTGTGCCACACTTCGTCCATGGCGCTCGTCATCGTTTCCATCCTGTTCTACCTGGCCGCGACCGGCATGCTCGCGGCCGCGTTGCGCGCCGATCCGGTGTCCCCGTCCGAAGGCTGGCGCGTTCCCGCGACGCTGGGACTGGCCACGCATGCGACGGTGCACATCGCGGCGTGGAAGGAGGTCGGCGGGCCCGACCTGCACTTCTTCGCGGCGCTGTCGCTGGTCGGGCTCGGCATGGCGGCGCTCACGACCGCGGTCGCGGTGCGCGAACGCGTGGCCGCGCTCGCGGTGCTGGCATTGCCGCTCGCGGCGGTCCTGCTGGGGGCCTACCGCGCATACGGGCACGCGGCGTCCATGACGCTGGACTGGCAGCAGCAGCTGCACGCCGCGCTGGCGCTACTGGCCTACGCGACGCTGGCGGTCGCAGCCCTGCTGGGCGTCACGCTCTGGGTGCAGGAGCGTGCGCTGCGGCGTCGCGAATTCCACGGCTGGTCGCGTGCGCTGCCGCCGCTCGTGCAGCTGGAATCCCTGCTGTTCCGGACGATCGCCGTCGGCTTCGGCCTGCTGACCGCGACCCTCCTCACCGGTGTGCTGTTCGTGCAGAACCTCTTCGCCCAGCACCTGATGCACAAGACGGTGCTCAGCATCCTGTCCTGGCTCGCGTTCGGCGCCCTGCTGGTCGGCCGACGGCGGTACGGATGGCGGGGCGCGACCGCGGTGCGCTGGACGCTCTCGGCCATGGCCCTGCTGGTGCTTGCCTATTTCGGCAGCAAGGCGGTGCTGGAGCTGATCCTCCACCGGCAGGTCGCCTGAACCGTTTCCCGAACGGAACGCCGGCTAACTACTCGTCGATACAATATTTGCATTGACAACTATTGCGCGCGCACTTAAATTGCGCGCCCATGACGACGTCTTCCACCTGTAACGGCTCCTCGCTCGGCCTGATGTTCCGCCAGGTCCGCGACGCCATGTGGGCCTACATGGAGCGCGAGCTCCAGGCGGGCGGCCACGACCTCACCTTCAGCCAGTACATCACCCTCAAGACGCTCGGCGCCGGGCGTGCCGGGGTGTCCGAGCTCGCCCGCGCCGCGCAGCTGCACCCCGGTGCGATGACCCGCGTGCTCGACAAGCTGGAAGCGCAGGGCCTCGTCGCTCGCGTGACCGATCCGCAGGACCGCCGCGCGCTGCACGTCGACCTGACCGACGAGGGCCGTCGGCTGTGGTCGGTGGTCGGCGATTACGGCCGCCGCGTGCACGCCCGCGCGATGCACGGCTTCGACGCCAGCGAACAGGCGCGCCTCATGGACATGCTCTCGCGCGTCCGCGACAACCTTTCCTCCGATTCCGACTGACATGCGCCCACGAACCGTCACGCCTTCCGCCCGGCGCCTCGCCCCGCTCGTCCTCGCGCTCGCCGTCGCCGGCTGCGCCAGCACGCGCGGCATCGAGCCGCAGGAGCGACCGATCGACGCCGACACGCTCGCCGCGTCGCGCACGCTGGGCGCGGTCGCGCAACAGCCGGTGTCGCGCGACTGGTGGCGTGCATTCGGCGACCCGCAGCTCGACGCACTGATCGAGGAAGCCGCGCAGGGCCAGCCGACTCTCGCCGCCGCCGATGCGCGCGTGCGGCAGGCGGTGGCGCAGGCCGGCCTCGCCGACGCAGCACGTCAACCCAGCGTCGGAGCCACGGCGCAGTACTCGGGCATCCGGATCCCGGAATCGGTCGCGCCCGCGCCGCTCGGCGGCGAGTACAAGGGTGTGATCCTGCTCGGCCTCAACATCAAGTACAGCCCGGACGTCTGGGGCGGGCAGCGCGCGCGCTACGAAGCCGCGCTCGGCCAGGTGCGGGCGAGCGAGATCGACGCGCAGGCGGCACGCCTCACGCTGGCGTCGAACATCGCGCGCGCCTACGTCGGTCTCGCGCAGGCGTACGACGCGCTCGACGTGGCCAACGGCGAGAAGTCGCGCTCGCAGAAGCTGCTCGGCCTCGGCCGCCAGCGCTTCAAGGCCGGTGTCGACAACGAGTTGCCGGTGCGCAATGCGCAGGTGCTCGTCGATTCGGCGACCCAGCAGGCGCAGGCCGCGCAGCAGCAGATCGACGCTGCGAAGAACGCGATCGCGGCGCTGCTGGGCAAGGGTCCCGATCGCGCGGATTCCATCGCGCGTCCCACGCTGCTGAAGGCGCCGGCACCCGGCGTGCCCTCGGTAATTCCGAGCCAACTGCTCGGCGGCCGCCCCGACGTGGTGGCGGCGCGCTGGCGCGCCGAAGCCGCGAGCCGCGCGATCCATGCCGCGAAGGCGGAGTTCTATCCGTCGGTCAACCTGTCCGCACTCGTCGGCGTCGCCGCGGGCGGCCTCGCCGACCTGTTCTCGACGAAGGCCTTGCTCGCGCAGGGCGGACCGGCGATCTCGCTGCCGATCTTCGACGGCGGCCGCCTGCGCAATAACCTCGCCAAGGGCGACGCTGACTACGACCTCGCCGTCGCCGCCTACAACGGCAGCCTGGTGACCGGGCTGCGCGAAGTGGCCGATGCGCTCGACGACGCACGCGCGCTCGACGCGCAGATTGCGGCGGTGCGGCAGGCCCGCGGCGCCGCGCAGTCCGCGCTGACGCTCGCCAACACCCGCTACAAGGCCGGGCTCGCCACGCAGATGGACGTGCTCGCCGCGCAGCGTCCGTTGCTGCAGCTCGACCAGCAACTCGCGGCGCTGCGTGCGCAGCGCCTGATCGCCACGGTCGATCTCGACCAGGCGCTCGGCGGTGGCCTCGAGCTGACCGCGCCCTCCTCCGACTCCGATTCCGACTCCGCGACCGCCTCCCGATGAGCACACCCGCCCCCACCGCCCCCGCCGCCGCGCCTGCGAAGAACAGCAAGCGCCGTCGTGCGTTGATGATCCTCGCGCTCGTCGTCCTGCTCGCCGGCATCGGCTGGCTGCTCTACCACTTCCTCGTCGGTCGCTGGCACCAGGACACCGACGACGCGTACGTGCAGGGCAACATCGTCACGATCACCCCGCAGACCGTGGGCACGGTGACCGCGATCACCGCCGAGGACGGCATGCGCGTCGAAGCGGGCCAGGTGCTGGTGCGCCTGGACGCGACCGATGCGCAGGTCGGGTACGAGCAGGCGGTCGCGAACCTCGCGAACACCGTGCGCCAGGTGCGCGGCCTGTACAGCAGCGTGACCTCCGCGCAGGGCGAGATCCGCGCCCGCGAAGCCGCCGTCGCCAAGCTGCGCGCCGACGTCGCGCGTCGCAGCGGGCTGGTCGCCACCGGCGCGGTATCGGCCGAGGAGCTGAGCCATGCGCGCGACGACCTGGCGGTCGCCGAGGCCGCGCTGGCCACCGCGCGCGGCAACCTGTCGCGCAACCGCGCGCTGGTGGACGCGACCACCGTGCGCGACCAGCCGCAGGTCAAGGCGGCCGCCGCGCAGGTGCGTCAGGCCTACCTCGCGATGCAGCGGGGCGGGATCGTCGCCCCGGTCAGCGGCTACGTCGCCAAGCGCAGCGTACAGCTCGGCCAGCGCGTGCAGCCGGGCCAGGCGCTGATGACGGTGATTCCGCTGGAGCAGGTCTGGGTCGAGGCGAACTTCAAGGAAACGCAGCTCGCCAAGATGCACATCGGCCAGCCGGTCGAGCTGCACTCCGACCTCTACGGCGGCGACGTCACGTTCAAGGGCCGCGTCGCGAGCCTCGGCCTCGGCACGGGCAGCGCGTTCTCGCTGCTGCCGGCGCAGAACGCCAGCGGCAACTGGATCAAGATCGTGCAGCGCGTGCCGGTGCGCGTGGAGCTCGACCGCGCGCAGCTGGCGAAGCACCCGCTTCGCATCGGCCTGAGCATGAGCGCCGACGTCGACCTGCACGACCAGACCGGCCCGGTGCTGGCCAGCGCGCCGCCGCAGAAGCCGCTGCTCACGACCACCGCGTACGACCAGCAGATGAAGGCCGCGCAGGACCGCATCGACCAGGTCATCCGCGAGAACCTCTCGGGCCGCGGCTGATCGCCGCCGGCGCGCGCCCCACCGGGTGCGTGCCGCCACGAACGACGCCCGGCGCACGCGCCGGCGTCACCCGCATCGACGTCGACGCCGCTGCGCGCCGGCACAACGACAGGCATCCATGGCCGCTGCCCCCGCCCCCGCCAACGGCTTCCGCCCGCCGAACCTCGCGCTCGCGACGATCGGTCTGGCGCTCGCCTCGTTCATGCAGGTGCTCGACACCACGATCGCAAACGTCTCGTTGCCGACCATCGCCGGCAACCTCGGGGCGAGCTCGAACCAGGCGACGTGGGTGATCACGTCGTTCGCGGTGAGCAACGCGATCGCGTTGCCGCTCACCGGCTACATGACGCGCCGCTTCGGCGAGGTCAAGCTGTTCACGTGGGCGACGCTCGCGTTCGTCATCGCCTCGCTGCTCTGCGGCCTCGCGAACTCGATGGGCCTGCTGGTCGTCGCGCGCGCGCTGCAGGGCTTCGTCGCCGGTCCGATGTACCCGGTCACGCAGGCGCTGCTGATCTCGATCTATCCACCGAACAAACGCGGACAGGCGATCGCACTGCTCGCGATGGTGACGGTCGTCGCGCCGATCGCGGGCCCGATCCTCGGTGGCTGGATCACCGACAACTACAGCTGGGAATGGATCTTCTTCATCAACATTCCCATCGGCATCTTCTCGAGCTTCGTCGTCGGCCGGCAGCTCAAGGGGCGGCCGGAACGGCTGCAGAAGCCGAAGATGGACTACATCGGCCTCGCCACGCTGGTGCTCGGCGTGGGCGCGCTGCAGACCCTGCTCGACCTCGGCAACGACGAGGACTGGTTCAACTCCACGCGCATCGTGATCCTCTCGATCGTCTCGGTGATCTCGCTCGCGGTGTTCCTGATCTGGGAGCTCACCGAGAAGGATCCGATCGTCAACCTGCGGTTGTTCCGCCATCGCAACTTCAGCGCCGGCACCGCGGCGATGGTGATGGCGTATGCGGCGTTCTTCAGCGTGGGCCTGCTGGTGCCGCTGTGGCTGCAACGCAATCTCGGCTACACCGCGATCTGGGCGGGTTTCGCCAGTGCGCCGATCGGCATCCTGCCGGTGATCCTGACGCCGTTCGTGGGCAAGTACGCCACGCGCTTCGACCTGCGCGTCCTCGCGAGCTTCGCCTTCGTGGTGATGGCGGGCACGAGTTTCATCCGCTCGGGCTTCAACCTCGACGTCGACTTCAACCGCGTGGCGATGGTGCAGCTCTGGCAGGGCCTGGGCGTGGCGCTGTTCTTCATGCCGGTGCTGACGATCCTGCTGTCGGATCTCGAGCCGCACGAGATCGCCGCGGGTTCGGGCCTCGCCACGTTCGTGCGAACGCTCGGCGGCAGCTTCGCGGCTTCACTGACGACCTGGGCCTGGAACCAGCGCAGCACGATCCACCACGCGCGGCTGACCGAGCACATCGACGCCTACGACCCGGTGATCCGCGGAACCGTCGAGAAGCTCGGCCAAGGCGACCCGCAACGGGGCGCGGTCGTGCTCAACCAGATGATTTCGCAGCAGGCCGTGCAGATCGGCTTCAACGAGATCTTCCACGTGCTGGGTATCGTGTTCCTCGTCGTCATCGCATTCGTATGGATCGCCAAGCCGCCGTTCGCGGCGAAGGCCGGGCCCGCGGCCGCGGGCGGCCATTAACCGTCACGACCGCAGGGCAAGAAGCCGTGCGGTCATCGGCGACACGCCGGGCCTGACACGCGCGCGCACATCCCGACCCGGCGGCCAGCGCCGCTGCCAGTCGCGCAGCGCATCGACGTCGCCTTCGCAGACGATTTCCAGCGGCTCGTGTGTGGGGGCGTACCCGACCTGCGCCCAGGGGGCCAGGCGCGCGCGCATCGTCCAGCGATCGCCCGCGTGCACGCATTCGCCGCAGACGCCTTCGTCCGTCACGCGCCCGACCACCTCGAACGCGCGGCGATACCCGCCGCGCCAGCCCCGCACGACCATCGCCCTTCGGTTATTCGGGCAGGCCCGCCGCTTCCGGCTGGTAGGTCACGCGTGCGACGCGCAGCCGTGAGATGCGTCCGCCGGGCATCGGCCAGTCGATGGACTGGCCGACCGACAGGCCCAGCAGTGCCGCGCCCATCGGCGCGAGGATGGACACATGGTGCGCGTCCACGTCTGCCGCCTCGGGATACACGAGGCGCAGCGAATGCTCGACGCCAGTCACCTCGTCCACGCAGACGACGTCGGAATTCATCGTGACCACGTCCGGCGGGATGTCGGCCGGCTCGCGCACGTCGGCCCGGGCGATCTCGCGCTCCAGCAGCTCGGCCGTGGCCGAGCCCGCGGCCCGCGGCGAGGCGATCAGCGCCTCCAGGCGGCGTGCATCGCGGATGGACATGATCAGGCGCGGCAGAGCGGACATGGAGCCTCCAAGTGAAAAAGGACCCGGCGTCGGCCAGGTCCTGTCAGGGGCCACCGTAGCGATGCGGGCGCAGGGGGTCAACCGCGCGGGGCGCGCTCAGGCGTGCTCCAGCGCGTCCGCGAGGCGTTCCACCGCGATCACTTCCATGCCGGCCACCTTGCCCGACTTCGGCGCGTTCGCCTTCGGCACGATCGCGCGCTTGAAGCCGTGCGTGGCGGCTTCCTTCAGGCGTTCCTCGCCGTTCGGCACCGGGCGGATCTCGCCGGACAGGCCGACTTCTCCGAAAGCCACGGTCATCTCGCCGAGCGGCCTGTCGCGCAGCGACGAGAGCACGGCCAGCAGCAGCGGCAGGTCGACCGCGGTTTCCTGCACGCGGATGCCGCCGACGACGTTGACGAACACGTCCTGGTCGCCGACCGCGACCCCGCCATGGCGATGCAGCACCGCGAGCAGCATCGCGAGGCGATTGCCTTCCATGCCCACCGCGACGCGGCGCGGGTTCGACAGCGGCGAATGGTCGACCAGCGCCTGCACCTCGACCATCAGCGGCCGCGTGCCCTCGCGCGTCACCATCACGCAACTGCCGGGCTGCGCTTCGCGGCTGCCGGAAAGGAAGATCGCCGACGGGTTCGGTACTTCGCGCAGCCCCTTGTCGGCCATCGCGAACACGCCCAGCTCGTTGACGGCGCCGAAGCGGTTCTTGAACGCGCGCAGCACTCGGAAACGGCTGCCCGATTCGCCCTCGAAATACAGCACCGCATCGACCATGTGCTCGAGCACGCGCGGGCCGGCGATGCCGCCTTCCTTGGTCACGTGGCCGACGAGGAACACCGCGGTGCCGGTTTCCTTCGCGTAGCGCACGAGCCGGGCCGCGCTTTCGCGCACCTGGCTCACCGAGCCGGGCGCCGCGGTGAGCGTTTCGGTCCAAAGCGTCTGGATGGAGTCGGCGACGATCAGGCGCGGGCCCATCGGCGCGGCCTGCTCGAGGATGCGCTCGATGCAGGTCTCGGCCAGCGCGTGCACGCCCTCCAGCGGCAGCCCGAGGCGCACCGCGCGGCCCGCGACCTGCGCCAGCGATTCCTCGCCCGTGACATACAGCCCCGGTAGCGACTGCGCCATCAGCGCGACCGCCTGCAGCAGCAGCGTCGACTTGCCGATGCCCGGATCGCCGCCGACCAGCACGACCGAGCCGTGCACCAGGCCGCCACCGAGCACGCGATCGAACTCGCCGATGTGCGTGGTCTCGCGCGATTCTTCGGATACGGTGACGTCCTTGAGCGCCGTGATCGCGGGCGGATCCACCTTGCCCGCCCAGCCGCTGCGGCGCGACTGCGCGACGCCGGACTTCTCGGGCACGGCGGCTTCGAGCGCGATCTCGCTGAGCGTGTTCCAGCGGCCGCAGTCCGTGCACTGCCCCTGCCACTTGCTGTGCTCGGAGCCGCACTCGGCGCAGACGTAGGCCGTGGCGCGGCGCGCGCCGGATTTCGCGGACTTCCCGATCATCGAACCCCTCCGTCGAGCACGCAGGGTAAACGGCGGAGGTCGCAGCCGGTAAGACCACGAACGCGCAGCCGGGCGTGCGGTATCGCCCCGCCAATCGGAAACGCCGCCCCCACCGCCGCTGAGGCGCGACTCACGCCCGCGACGCTAGCTTCGAGCGACCCACCGGAGGCACGACGATGACCGACCGCAACCCGCACGACGCCGGCAAGAACATGGGCCAGGGCCTTGCCGGCGTGAACGACAACCAGCGCCGCGACCTGCTGAACCGGGGCGGCGACCAGCGCACCCGCGACCAGCAGGGCGTGAAGTCGTCCTCGCAGCGGACCGACGAGTCCGGCAAGGCGAAGGACGATCCCAGCCGCGCACCCGAGTCCGGCACACCCTGATCGCCCCCGAGCCGCCGCGCTGCCTCAGTGCAGCGCGTTCTCGGTCGCTTCGACGCGCAACCGCCATGTCGCCGCGAAGCGACCGCCCGGCGCGACCTCGGGCAGATGCGCGTGGCTGCGCAGCGCGTCGGCCGGCGCCGTCATCGGTTCGAGCGAGATGTAGTCGTGACCCGGCGGCGCGTAGATCTGCGCGAACGGGAAGTTCTCGAGGAAGTCGACGCTGATGCGGCGGCCATTGCCGGAGATCGACATCGATGGGCTTGGACCAATGAGGGCGAAGCCGTGGTCGAAGTCGAGGTCGGCCAGGCGGTCGTCGTACGGCGGCAGGTCGGTTCGCTCGCCGACGGGCAGCAGCCTGTCGTCGAGCACGATGCCCTGCATGGCCGGCAGCGTGAGTTGCCACTGCGTGCGTCGCAGTCCGGGCACGCCGATGTAGGGATGGAAGCCGAAACTCACCGGCACGCGCATGCCGGCATTGGCGAGCACCGCCGTTTCGACGGTAAGGCCGAGGCCGTCGAGCGTCGCGGTCATCTCCACTTCGTGCTCGAACGGGAACACCGCGAGCAACTCCGGGCGATTCCAGCGCAGGCGGCTGCGCAGGCGGCGGTCGCTCGCCTCCTCCACCTGCCATCCCAGCTTCGGCCACGGCACGCCGTGGATCACGATGTCGTTCCAGTCCTTCATGAGCCACGGGGACGCCGGGTCGAGTTCGACCTCCTTGCCGTCGAAGTCGTAGCGCGGCCCGCGCAGGCGGTTGGCCCATGGGTAATTGAGTGGAATGCCCACGGACATACCCGTCACGAGCGCCTCGTCCATCTCGTCGACGCGCCGCAGGATTTCTTCGCCGCGGTGCTTGAGCGACGTGCCGAGCATGCCCTGTTCCGGCCGGAATACCGCCACGAGGCCCCCGGCCGCCAGCGTGTGCGTCCGCGGCCGCGCCGCGCCGCGCGCTTGTGCCGTACCGGTCTGCAATGGGTCTTCCCGCGTCGTCATGCCTGCCCTCCCGCGACCGGCACCAGCACGCGGCCGCGCTCGCCGTACTGCCGCACGACGTCCGCACCCGCGCGCCGTGCCTCGCCGGCGCGGCACAGCGCGACGCAGGCGCCGCCGAAGCCCGCGCCGGTCAGGCGCGCCCCGTGCACCGACGGATGCGACTGCAAGAGGGCCACCAGTCGGTCGAGTTCCGGCACCGAGACCTCGTAGTCGTCGCGCAGGCTGGCGTGGGAGTCGTTCATCAGCTGCCCGAACGTCTCGGCATCCACGCCCTGCAATGCCGTCAGCACGCGTCGGTTCTCGCTCACGACATGTCGCGCGCGGCGGCGATGCGGCTCGTCGAGCGCTTCGACCCGCTGCGGATCCTCGACGTCGCGCAGCGCCGGCACGCCCAGCGCGCGCGCCGCAGCCTCGCATTCGGCGCGCCGCGTGTTGTAGGCACTGGCCGCCAGCGAGCGGCTGAGGCCCGAGTCGACGACCAGCAGTTCCGCGCCCGGCGGCATCGGGACCAGCCGCCGCTCGAGCGTGCGCGTATCCAGGAACAGCATGTGCGACTCGTCCGCGAGGCTCGACGCCATCTGGTCCATGATTCCGCAGTTCACGTGGGCGAAGTCGATTTCGGCCCGTTGTGCCATCTGCGCGATGCGCACGTCGTCGATGTCGAGCGACAGCAACTCCCGCAACGCGCGCAGCGTGGCCACCTCCAGCGCCGCGCTCGACGACAGGCCCACGCCCATCGGGACGTCGGAGCGCACGTGGACATCGAGGTGCGGCACCTCCACGCCCATCGCCATGACGCAGCGGATGCAGCCGTAGACGTAGGCCGCGAAGTGGTCGCCCGGCAGCGTGTCGCGCCCGAAGCGCGATTCGCTTGCGAGGTCCGCCGCATGCACGACGAATTCGCCGCCCTGGTTCGGCCGCAGCGCGACCGTCGTCTTCTGCGGGATCGCGGCCGGCAGCACGAAGCCGTCGTTGTAGTCGGTGTGCTCGCCCAGCAGGTTCACGCGGCCCGGAGCCGACGCGACCACCGTGGGCGCTCGACCGAAGATGTCCTCGAAGCTCATGCGTCGATGTCCACGTCGATGGCCTGCAGCTCGCGCGCCTTGTCCTCCGGCAGCGCGTCCATGGCGAACCAGCCGGCCGCGATCTCAGTGCCGGCGAGGTACTTGAGTCGGTCGCGCGTGCGGTACGGCGGGTAGATCTCCGCGTGCAGGTGCGATTCCGGATGCGGCTCCCCGTCGGTCGGCGCCTGGTACCACGCCATCAGGTACGGGAACGGCCGGTCCCACAAGGCGTCGTACTTCATGAGCACGGTTTTGAGTGCGCGCGCGAGGTCCGCGCGCTGCGCATCGCCGAGGTCGCAGAACGTGGCGACGGGTTCGATCGGTGCGACCCAAACCTCGTACGGATACCGGGCGGCCGCCGGCACGAAGGCGACCGCGTGCTCGCCGCGGTAGATCAGCCGCTGCGCGTCTTCGATCTCGCGGGCGATGTGATCCTGCAGCACGCCTCGGCCGTGCTGCCGGTAGTAGGCCGACGCCACCTGCTGCATGCGCGCCGGCACGGGCGGCACCGCCGGATACGCGTAGATCTGCCCATGCGGATGGTGCAGCGTCACGCCGACCTCGGCGCCGCGGTTCTCGAACGGCAGCACGTAGCGGATCGCGTCGAGTTCGCCCAGCCGGGCGGTGCGATCGGCCCAGACACGCAGCAGAAGTTCAATGTGCGACAGGGGCAGGCGGCCTAGCGCGGACAGCCGGTCCTGTGTGAACACCACGACCTCGCACTTGCCCGTGCCGGGCGCGGTATCGACGATCAAAGCCGGCACCTCGTCGGCGCCAAGGCTCAGCGACGGGAAGCGGTTGTCGAACACCGCCACGTCCCAGTTGCCCTGCGGGAGTTCCGTGGGTGCGGCGGCGTCGACCGTGACCGCCAGCGGGTTGTACTCCGGCGGCGGCAGGAACGTTCGGTCCTGCCGGTAGGCGGCGTAGGTGATCCATTCGTCACGCAGCGGATGGCGGCGCAGGTGCGGGCTTCGCCCCAACGGCTCGAGGAAGGGGCTCGGCGCAGCGCCGACCGCGCCCATAGGCTCCCGCGCGTAGAGCGTGAGCGAGCGGCCATCGGGCTTGGTCAACGCCAGCGTGTGCATCACGCGGCGCCCTGGATATGCGTGCGCGACATGCCGACCGCCTTGCGGATCTGCTCGATCGGGATCTTCGGCACGCGGTCCTCGGTCAGCAGGCCGTTCGCCTCCTGGAAGGTGTCGGCGAACTGCGTGTAGCAGTACCCGCTGAAGAGCGCGGTAAACGTCACCGCCTCGATGAGCTCGTGGAACTTGCGCGCGAACTCGTCCGCGGCCTCGGCCACCGAATAGCCCCAGATTTCGGCCGTCTCGCCATCCACGTCGCTGGCCTTGCGCGGGCGCGTGTCGAATGCGATACCGCCGAATTCCGTCAGCATCACCGGTTGGCCGCGGTGCGGATAGCCGTCGAGCGTGAGGATTCGCCCGCCCGGGCGGCGACGGTCGAACAGCTGCTCCGTGCTCACTTCCGGCCCGTAGCGCTGGCGCATGTGTTCGATGTTGGCGTCGTAGTCGTGGATGCCGATGATGTCGGTATCGCTGCTTTCCCAGCCGTCGTTGCCGATCACCGGCCGGGTCGGGTCGAGCGTTTTCGTCAGGTAGTAGAGCGCGGCCACCGCGTGCTGGTGCGCGCCCACGGACGTCAGCTCCGGCACGCCCCAGGACTCGTTGAACGGTACCCACGTGATGATGCAGGGGTGGCTGAAATCGCGCTCGATCGCCTCGCCCCACTCCTTCACCGTGCGCTTGATCGCGGTGCGCGTGAAACGGTACGCCGACGGCATCTCCTCCCACACGAGCAGGCCCAGTCGGTCGGCCCAGTACAGGTACCGCGGGCTCTCGATCTTCTGGTGCTTGCGCACGCCGTTGAAGCCCATCGCCTTCGCGAGTTCGACATCGCGGCGGAGCGCGGCGTCGCTCGGCGCCGCCAGCAGCGTCTCCGGCCAGTAGCCCTGGTCCAGCACGAGCTTGAGGTGGTACGGGCGACCGTTGAGCATGAACCGGTCGCGCAGCACGCCCACCGAGCGCAGCGCCGTATACGAACGCACCTCGTCCAGCACGACCTCCCCCTGCCGCAGGCGGATCACGGCATCGAGCAGCTGCGGGCGCTCGGGGCTCCACAGCAGTTCGTTGCGGAAATCGTCGATGCCGGGGTCGGACAGGATGATGCGGCGGTCGACCTCGCCGTCGATGACCATGTAGCGATCATTCGCCACCAGACGATCGCGATGGCGGATCTCCACGTCCATGGTCATGCCCTCGCGGATCTCGCCGGCGACGCGCGCTTCGAACGTGAGCGCGAAGCCTTCGACGTGCGGGGTCCAGCGGACCTTCTGGATGTGCGTGCGTGCGACCCGCTCGATCCACACCGTCTGCCAGATACCGGTGGTACGCGGATACCAGATCGAATGCGGCTCGAGTTGCCAGTCCTGCTTGCCGCGGGGCTTGTTCAATTCATGCGGATCGTCCTCGACGCGAACCGTCACGACCTGCAAGCCTGAAGAGTTCAGCGCGCCGGTGATATCCGCTTGAAAAGGCGTGTGTCCGCCTTCGTGGCTCGCGACGAAATGGCCGTTCACCCACACTTTCGCGGCGTAATCCACCGCGCCGAAGTGCAGGATCACGCGCGAATCGCCGCCTGCCTCCACGTCGAAATCACGCTGGTACCAGCAAGCTTTGTGAAACCCGCGATCACCGATCCCGCTGGCCACCGATTCGATCGGAAACGGCACCTCGATCCGTAACGGCCATTGCTCGATCTCGCAGGGATGCGTGTAGCGCTTCTCGTCATCGAACGCGAACAGCCACGAACCGTCGAGCGAGCGCCAGTTCGCACGGCGCAGCTGCGGCCGGGGATAAGCATCGTCGTCGCAGAAGCGCTCCGCGTCAGCCAGCGTCGTCATGGATGTGTATTCGTTTTCGGATTTCACTTGTTCGAGATGCCGTTCACTCAAGACTCATGTTTAACCAATTCAGTGAGAGCGCCATGTCAAAGGAAACGAGTTCGGTAAGCGTCGAAGGCGACGCCGGGATCATGGACGGCTCCGCACCGGGCGCGTCGAATGCCGCTTCGGCGGCCGCGGTCGCCGCAACGGGCGACGGCCGGGAGGATTTCCCGATCATCGTGCACTGCCACCTGCGATGGGATTTCGTCTGGCAGCGGCCGCAGCAGATCTTTTCGCGACTGGCGCGCCAGCACGCGGTGCTCTTCATCGAGGATCCGGTCATCGCCGAGGGCGAACCGCGCCTGGCGATCGACGAGCCGTATCCGAACCTCGTGCGGATCGTCCCGCAGATCCCGCAGCACCTCGCCGTGGATGCGGACCACGACGCCGAAATCTTCCTGCCGCAGATCAAGCGCGCGCTTCGCGAGCACCCGCTTCTGGCCGGCCGCTTCGACAACGCCGTGCACTGGTTCTATTCGCCGATGCCGGCACCGGGTTACATGGGCCAGCTCGGCACCGTCGGCGTGGTTTACGACTGCATGGACGAACTGGCGAACTTCCGCTTCGCTCCACCGGACATCGCGGATCGCGAGCGTTTCGTGATGTCCAATGCGGGCGTGGTGTTCACCGGCGGCTACCAGCTGTTCGAGTCGAAGTCCAGGCACCATGGCAACGTGAACTTCTACGGCTGCGGCGTGGACGTCGAGCATTACGGCAGCGCGCGGGACGCGGCGACGGAAGTTCCTGCCGCGGTGGCGTCGACGCCGGGCCCGCGCTTCGGCTACTTCGGCGTGATCGACGAGCGCCTCGACTACGAGCTGATCAGCGCGTTGGCCGATCGATTCCCCGAGGCGTCGATCATCATGGCGGGGCCGCTCGCCAAGGTCGACCCGGCCGAGTTGCCCAAGCAGCCGAATATCCATTGGCTGGGGCAGCAGCGCTACGAGGACCTGCCGGCGATCGTCAAGGGCTTCGACGTCTGCCTCATGCCGTTCGCGCTCAACGAGGCGACCAAGTACATCAATCCGACGAAGACGCTCGAGTACATGGCGGCGGGCAAGCCCATCGTCTCCACCGCCGTCGCCGACGTCGTCCGCAACTTCACGCCCATCGTCGACATCGCCCGCTCGCCGCAGGAATTCGTCGATGCGGTCGAGCGCGCCTGGCGCACGCCGGACGCCGATCTCATCGCACAGGGCATCGAACGCGCGGCCGGCGCCAGCTGGGACGCCACCGTCGAATCCATGCGCAACGACGTCCAGCAGGCCCTGTGGGCCGACGTCCGCACCCAAGCCGCCGCCTGACAGGAATCCACATATGAAGACAGACGTACTGATCGTAGGCGCGGGCTTTTCCGGCTCCGTCGTCGCACGCGAGCTGGCCGAGCGCGGCTACCGGGTCCTCGTGATCGACAAGCGCGACCACATCGGCGGCAACGCCTATGACCGCATGGACGCGCACGGCGTGCTGATCCACCCCTACGGGCCGCACATCTTCCACACGAACGCGGACCGCATCGCCGAATACCTCACGCAGTTCACCGAGTGGCGTCCGTACGAGCACCGCGTGCTGGCGAAGGTCGAGGACAAGCTCGTCCCGATTCCGATCAACATCGATACGGTCAACGCGCTGTACGGCATGGACCTAGACGAGGACACGATCCAGGGCTTCTACGACTCGGTACGCGAGCCTCGCGAGAAGATACGCACGTCGGAAGACGTCGTGGTCAATGCCGTCGGACAGGATCTCTACGAGAAGTTCTTCCGCGGCTACACGCGCAAGCAGTGGGGCCTGGACCCGTCCGAGCTCAACGCATCGGTCGCCGCGCGCGTGCCCACGCGCACCAACCGCGACGATCGCTACTTCACCGACAAGTTCCAGAAGATGCCGGCGGAGGGCTACACCAAGATGTTCGAGCGCATGCTCGATCATCCCAACATCGCCATCGAGCTCGGCGCCGACTTCTTCGAGCTGCGCGACCGCGTGCAGGCGCGCCACATCGTCTACACCGGTCCGGTGGACGCGTTCTATGCGTACTGCTATGGCCACCTGCCCTACCGCTCGCTGCGCTTCGAACACGAGCATCTGCCGGACACCGAGTGGTACCAGTCGGTCGGCACGGTGAACTTCCCGAACGACTATGCGTACACGCGTACGACCGAGTTCAAGCACCTCACCGGCCAGCAGCACCGCGGCACGTCGCTGGTGCGCGAGTTCCCGACTGCGGAAGGCGACCCCTACTACCCGGTACCGCGCCCCGAGAACGAACTGCTGTTCAAGAAGTACGAGGCGCTTGCCGAGCAGGAGCAGGACGTCACCTTCGTCGGCCGCCTCGCCCAGTACCGCTACTACAACATGGACCAGTGCGTCGGAGCCGCGTTGAAGTCGGTGGACTACATCCTCGAAAAGATGGGTGACGACGAGCGTGCGCCGGTCGATCTGGTGGTGGCGCAGGCCACCGCGACGCCGGCGCCGCTGATCGCCGCCAAGCGCTGACGGGGAACCGGCCGAAACGATGACGCAAGGCAACGGACGGCTCGAGCTGTGGGGCGGCGTGGAATGCACGGTCAACCGCGTCGGCGACCAGTTCATCCGACAGCTCGAGCGCAACGCGCACTGGGAGCGGATCGACGACCTCGACCGCTTCGCCTCGCTGGGCATCCGGGCGATCCGCTATCCCGTGCTGTGGGAACAGATCGCCCCGTTCGGGCTCGCGTCGGCGGACTGGTCGTGGCCTGACGAGCGGCTCGCGCGACTGCGCGAGCTCGACGTCACGCCGATCGTCGGGCTGGTGCACCACGGCAGCGGCCCGATCGACACCAGCCTGGTGGATCCGGAGTTTCCGTCGAAGCTCGCTGCCTATGCACGTGCGGTCGCGGAGCGCTACCCGTGGGTGGCGTACTGGACGCCGGTCAACGAGCCGCTGACCACCGCGCGCTTCTCCGGCCTGTACGGCCTCTGGTACCCGCACGGGCGCGACGAGGCGACGTTCCGCGAATGCCTGTTCAACGAGTGCCGCGGTGTGGTGCTCGCGATGCGCGCGATCCGCGAGGTGAACCCGTCGGCACGGCTCGTGCAGACCGATGACCTCGGCAAGACCTACAGCACGCCCGTTCTCGAATACCAGGCGTATTTCAACAACGAATTGCGCTGGCTCGCCTGGGACCTGCTCTGCGGCCGCGTGGACCAATCGCACTACCTGTGGGCCTGGCTCACCGATCGCTGCGGTGCGACGCCCGAGGAGATCCTCTGGTTCCGCGACAACGCCTGCCCGCCCGACATCGTGGGCGTGAACCATTACATCACCAGCGAGCGCTTCCTCGACGACGACGTCGAGGACTATCCGGACCATCATCGCGGCGGCAACGGCCGCCACCGCTATGCCGACGTCGAAGCCGCGCGCGTGCTCGCCCAGCCCACCGGCGGCATCGGCCCGCTGCTGGCCGAATGCTGGGCGCGTTACGCGCTGCCGATCGCGGTGACCGAGGCGCACATCGATGCGCGTCGCGAGGACCAGCTGCGCTGGCTCGCGGAGATCTGGCGCGGCTGCGAGGACGCGCGGGCGAGCGGCATCGACGTGCGCGCCGTCACCGTGTGGGGAATGCTCGGGCTTTACGACTGGAACTGCCTGCTCACCGAGGTGCGCGACTACTACGAGTCCGGCGCGTTCGACGTCCGCAGCGGCACGCCGCGTCCCACGGCCGTTGCGCACCTCATGCGGGATCTCGCCCGCGGCGACGTTCCCGCGCACCCGGTGCTGTCGGGCAGCGGCTGGTGGAAGCGCGACGATCGGTTCTTCACACCGCCGCGCGCGGTGCCCGGCCTGCAGTTCCCGCCGCGACCCGTCACGGGCGAGGCGCACGCACCGATCCTCGTCACCGGCGCGACCGGCACGCTGGGCCGCGCGTTCGCCCGCATCTGCGCCGAGCGCGACCTCAACTGCCGCGTGCTCAGCCGCGGCGAGATGGACATCGCGGATCCGGCGTCCATCGAACGCGCCATCGACCTCCACCAGCCCTGGGCCATCATCAATACGGCAGGCTACGTGCGCGTGGACGATGCCGAGCGCGATGCCGAGCGCTGCTTCCGCGAGAACACCCTCGGCCCGGCCAACCTCGCCGCGGCATGCGCCCGTCACGCGCTGCCGCTGGTCACGTTCTCCAGCGACCTCGTCTTCGACGGCGAGAGCGATTCCCCGTACGTGGAAACCGATGCCCCGCGTCCGCTCAACGTCTACGGCGAGAGCAAGGCGCGCGCCGAGGCGCTGGTGCTCGACCGGCATCCGGATTCACTCGTCGTGCGCACGAGCTCGTTTTTCGGGCCGTGGGACCAGCACAACTTCGTCAGTATCGCGTTGCGCGCGCTGCGCAGCGGCGAGCCGTTCTTCGCCGCGCAGGACATGACGGTATCGCCTACGTACGTGCCCGACCTCGTGCACGCATGCCTCGACCTGCTGATCGACCGCGAATCAGGCATCTGGCACCTCACCAACGATGGCGAGATCACGTGGGCCGACCTCGCACGACGCGCGGCCGCGCTGTCGCAGGTCGACGCGAGTGCGCTGCAGGCCTGTGGCAACCAGCACGCCACGCTGCCCGCGCGCCGCCCGCGCTACAGCGCGCTCGGTAGCCGCCGCGCGTTCCCGATGCCGACGCTCGACGACGCGCTCGCGCGTTACGTGCAGCAGGCGACGCGGCACTGAGGCGGGAGCGACGGCGTCAGCCGTCCTCTGCCGTTGCAGCCAGCGTGACGCGGCTGCCGTCGCGCAACCGGTCGCCGGGATAGAGCACCACCGCCCCACCCTCGCGAAGTCCCGACAGCACCTCGGCGCGCGTCTCGCCCACGCGCCCCACGTGCACGCGGCGCAGCCGCGCCCGGCCGTCCTCGATGGCGTAGATCGCCCAGCGGTCGCCGTCCCGGAACAGCGCGGCGACGGGCAAGGAAAGCACGTTGGAGCGACGCCACACCAGGAAACGCGCATCCACGCGATAGCCGTCGCCCAGCGCGGCCGGTGGCGGATGCAGCAGCCGCACGACCACCGGCACACGCTGCTCCTCGACGCCCAGCGCGGACACCTTGACGAATGCGCCCGGCTCGACGCGCCACACGCGAGCGGCCAGCACGCCGTCGCCGCCCCAGTTGCGCAGCTCAACCGGCGTGCCCGGCGCGATCCGCACCGCGTCCGAGGTGAGCGCGTCGACGACGACCTCGAGGTCGCGCAGGTCGCCGAGTTCCAGCAGCGGCTGGCCCGCGGTCACCACGGTCTCGCTTTCGGCGACACGTCGCACGATGCGCCCATCGACCGGTGCCTCGACCGCGATACGAACCGACGCCGCATCCGCGGCGCCCTGCACGTCGAGTACCGACCGCGCCGCACGCGCCTGCGCCCGCGCGGCGGAAACGCGGGCCGCCGCGGCCACGGCGTCCGCGCGGGCGACGTCCGCCTCCGTGCGCAGCGCGTCCACGTCGCCACGCGGCACCAGTGCGACGCGGCAAGCCGGACCACGCGCG
>NZ_SMRQ01000028.1 GCF_004359965.1 Cognatilysobacter segetis
TCCCGGGCGTCGCCTTCGGCAGTGCCATGGACGGCCTCGTCGCCCAGCACGTCGACGACAAGGTGCTCGGTGCCCTCGGCGCAGGTGGCCTCGTGAACACCGGCGACCCCCGCAGCGCGAAGTTCATGCCGGCGGGCCTGGCCCTGGGCCCCACCGCGCAGGGCACCGCGCCCACCGGCCTGTCCGGCCCGGGCGGCGCGATCGGCCACGCGACGTCCGGCATCGGCGACGTCGTCACGTCCACGCTCGCGCAGGCGCTCGGCGGCCTCGGAGGCCACCCGTGAGCCGCGCGTTCGCCCTCGTGCTGCCGCTTGTCGCCACCACCGCGTGGGCCGACGAGCCGCCGACCCCGCCGCCGCCGCCGACCTTCGCGACGCGCATCGACGGCGTCGCCGGGCGCGGGATGTCGGGTGTCGCGTCGATCAACCTCGTCGCCGGCCGCGGCAACGCCCAGGCCAACCTCGCCGCGATCGCGCAGGGCGGCTTCAACGCCGCGCACGTGGCGGGTGCGCAGGCCACCGCGGTGGCCGCCGGCGATGCCGCCCGTGGCGCCGTCGCCCGCATCACCGATGCCGCGCTCGGTGGCGGACGCGGCGTGCTCGCGGTGAACCAGGCGGCCGGCGCCGCGAACGCGCAGCTCAACGTGCTGGCGATCGGCGGCGACGAGGGCGGCGCCCACCTCATCCAGAACGTCGACGTGACCGCCCTCGCAGCGGTGGCGTCGGGCGTGCCACTCGAGCCCGACGCGGTGCCGGTCCTGCCGCCGACGCGCGAGGCGCGCATCGACGGCTCGGCGTTCGCGCGTCCGCAGGGCGTGCTCCAGATCAACCAGACCGCGGGCGTCGGCAATGCGTCGGCGAACGCCATCGTGCTCCAGCTACCCGGGGGCACCCCTTAGCAAGCCAGCAGTGCAGTTCCACCCCCACCCAAGGAGAGAAGCCCCATGAAAGTCCAGATGACCGTCCTCGCCCTCGCCCTCGCCGCCGCTTCGGGCGCCGCCTTCGCGCAGGACGACAGCGAAACCAACACCAAGACGCTGATCACCAACCGCATCCACGTCGCCGGCGACGTCGACGTCGACGGCAAGATCAGCATCAACTCGGAAGCCGCGGCGAACGTCGACCAGGACCAGGCGACGATCGAGAACGTGTCGGTCGGCGACGGTGACCACACCGCGCGCATGACGGACAACGCCCTGCGCAACTCGCGCGGCAACATCGGCGTCAACGTCGGTGCGGGCGTGGGCAACGCGCAGTCGAACGATGCCGCGATCACGACGCTCGCGTCGTCGGGCAACGGCGGCGGCGGCGACGACGACAAGAAGGGCGACGACCACGGCGGCAAGAACGCTGCGGGTGCGCTGAGCCACGCGATGGTGTTCTCGACCCAGTCCAGC
The DNA here is from genome assembly GCF_004359965.1 of Cognatilysobacter segetis. Lineage (GTDB taxonomy): Bacteria > Pseudomonadota > Gammaproteobacteria > Xanthomonadales > Xanthomonadaceae > Cognatilysobacter > Cognatilysobacter segetis. Next base: position 1,397 of record NZ_SMRQ01000028.1, read on the forward strand.
CTCGGCAACTCGGCCGCGACGTACACCTACGGCACGAACTACCGCGCCGTGCTCGACGGCAACGCGCTGCGCGACGTGCAGGGCAACGTCGGCGTGAACGTCGCCGCGGGCGTGGGCAACGCGCAGTCGAACGGCATGGCGGCGTCCGTCGCCGATGCGTCGATCGCCAAGTCCTCCTCCGACAGCGAACAGCTCTCCTTCTACAACGAGCTGGAGAGCGCCTGCGGCGACCTCGACGTCGTCGCGCGCTTCGGCGACAACGCGCTGCAGGCCGCGAGCGGCAACATCGGCGTGAACGTTGCCGCGGGCGTGGGCAACCTGCAGCACAACGGCCTGGCGATCGCCGCGGCCGGTGGCGGCGGCAACTGATGGACCGGCGTCCCGTGGCCCGCGCCACGGGACGCGCCTCGTGACCATGCGATGCCGGTGGCCCGTGCCACCGGCATTCCAGAAAGGACCGCCATGCGCCGCCTGACCGCCTTCCTGCTCACCGCCGCCCTCTGCACCGCCGCGCATGCGCAGTCGGTGCTGGACGTCGGCCGGCTTGGCACGGTCCCCGCGCGCAAGCAGATTTCCACGCTGCGCGACCTGCGCTACCGCGACATGGTGCGCCAGCGCTACGACTTCAGTTGCGGCTCCGCCGCGCTCGCCACGCTGCTCAACGCGGGCTATGGCGAGAACGTCAGCGAACAGGAAATGATCCGCCGCATGATGGTCGGCACCGATCCGAAGACCGTCGTGCAGCAGGGCTTCTCGATGCTCGACATGAAGCGCTACGTCGAGGGCCGCGGCCTCAGGGCCGAAGGCTTCCGCGTCGACGCCGCCGCGCTGTACCGGCTCCGCCTTCCGGTGATCGCGCTGCTCGACCTCAAGGGCTACAAGCACTTCGTGATCGTCAAGGGCGCCGAGGCCGGCCGCGTGTTCGTCGCCGACCCCGCACTCGGGCATCGCGTCATGAACGAGAACGACTTCACCCGCGGCTGGAACGGCATCGTGCTCGCCGTGATCGCCGACCGCCCGCTGCTCGCGTCCGCGCTGGTCGACAGCCGCGAATCGCTCGCGCTGCGCCGTCGCGTGGACACGCTGGGCCGCGCGACGATGCCGGTGCCGGTGGTCGAGCTCGGTCTCGTCCGCGCGGATCTCTTCTAGGCGATGCGATGGACCGCGTCGCCACCGTTTGAGGCCACCATGAACCGTCACTCCCTCCCCCTCGTGCTCTTCATGGCCCTCACGGCAGTGGCGGCGTTCCCCGCGTCCGCCCTGCCGCCTTCTTCCGCCGATGCGCTGTGGCTGGCACCGGTGAACGCCGAGCCCGTCGACGACGCGGTGCTCGCGCAGGCGCAGGGCAAGTACTTCGGCGCCGACATGCTGGTCGGCGTGCGCATCGACCTCGTGACCCAGGTGGCCACGGCGGGCGGCGGCAACGCCGCCGCGATCGGCGCGCTCTACATCCGGCGCAGCGGCTCGGGCTTCATCGTGCAGGTCGATAGCCGCACGCAGGCCCTGGCCGGCAGCGGCAGCGAGGCGACGGGCACCGCGCTCGCGCTCGGCGGCGATGCGATCAACGTGCAGGGCATCGGCCAGGTCGCGCAGATCGCGGGCGACGGCAACCGCATGGGCAATGCCGCGCTGATCCGCGTGGTCGGCGACCTCGCCGCGCCGCAGGGCTTCAACGGGCTGACGCATTCGCAGTCGCAGGACGGCACGATGACCGCCACGGTCCACTTCGACGGCACCGGCATGCAGCTCGGCGTCGGCGCGACGGGCGCGAGCATCGGCCAGAACGTCACGCCGGGCGCCGCGACCTCCGGCTCGATCCTGCAGTTCGGGCGCATCGCCGGCGACGGCTTTGCGGCCAGCAACACGATGCAGCTGCAGATGATGACCACCGCGATGCCGACGCTCTCGCTGCAGCAGGCCGGCATCCAGCAGGCCTTGATCGCGATCGCCGGACTGCCACACTGACGGCTCCGACGCCGCCCAAGGATGCTGCCGATGTCGAACCACGCCGTGACCGCCGCGCGCTCCGCGCCCTGGCTTCTCGCCGCCGCACTGGCGATGAACACGATGGACGCACGGGCGGCGGATCCGCCGGTCGACGTCGTGGAGCAGTTGAAGGCCCTCAACGACAAGCTCGCGGCGCAGCAGGCGGAGATCGATCGCCTGCATCGCCAGGTCGAGGACCTCGAGCTGGCGCAGGCACGCGGCCGCGGCCTGACCGGCGAGCCGCAGGCGGCCGGCACCGCGTCGACGCAGGCCGCATCGCCGCCCGCGGGCGCGCCGGCCGATCCGCAGGCGACCGCGTCGACGTCGCCGCCCGACGCGCCGCTGCAGGTCGGCCAGGCGCGCCGCGAGGAGGACGAGCAGCGCCGCGAGCAGGACAAGGCGCTGGTGGTGCGCGAGCACGCGCCGCTGTTCGAGCGCAAGTTCACCCTCGACACCGGTTTCGCCCTGAGCTACTACGACCGGCGCCAGCTCACGCTGAGCGGTTTCCTCGCGCTCGACGCGATCTTCCTCGGCACGATCAACCTCGACCAGTCGAAGGCGACGCTGGAAACGTTCGACGTGACCGGGCGCTACGGCCTCACCGACCGCTTCAGCATCGAGGCGTCGCTGCCGTACGTGTTCCGCGACACGCGCTTCGTGAGCGGTGGCGCGGGCGGTGCGTCCTCGTCGCTCAGCGAGGTCACCGTGCGTTCTCAGGGCATCGGCGACGTGACGCTCGCGGCGTACTACCAGCTGGTCAAGGAGAACGCGCGCTGGCCGGACGTCGTCGCCAGCGTGCGCGTCAAGGCGCCGACCGGGCGCGATCCGTTCGGCCTGAAGCTGATCCAGGCCGACGGCGACAACACCAACCTCAACGTACCCGCCGACCTGCCCACCGGCAGCGGCGTGTGGAGCGTCACCGGCAACGTGTCGGTGCTGCGCACCTACGACCCGGTGATCCTGTTCGGCAACTTCGGCTACACCTGGAACCGCCCGCAGGACTTCGACGACATCTCGCCGGTGCTCAATGCGATCGCGCCGGCGCGCGTCTCGCTGGGGCAGGTGTTCCAGCTCAGCGGCGGCGTGGCGATCGCGCTCAACGATCGCGCCGCGGTGAGCCTGAGCGTGTCGACCGCGATGCAGTCGGCCACGCATACGCGCGCGCCGGGCGAAAGCGACGACTCGCGCGTGCCCGGCAGTTCCAGCAACAGCACCGCGCTCAACGTGGGCGCCAGCTACGTGCTGCCCTCGGGCTGGACCTTCAGCGGGCAGCTCGCGGCGGGGCTTACGCCGGACTCGCCAAACTATGTGATCGCGCTGCGCGGTTCGCGCTCGTTCTGACCGGCGACGGCGCGGCGTCGGTGCCGCGCCGTTCGCTGCTGCGACGTTCCAGCCGCGACGGCAGCAGGCTCATCGCCGAGCCGGCACCCGGATCGCCCTCGGCCGCGCCGAGGCGTTGCATCAGGCGATAGAGCGTGACGCGCGAGATGTCCAGCTCGCGCGCCGCATCCACGAGCCGGCCCTGGTTGCGTTGCAGGGCCTCGTCGATCGCGCGCCGCGTGGCCTCCATGCGCACGTCCTCGAGCGTCGGCGGCGGTGCCGCGATCGCCGCACCGATGCCGAGGTCGTCCGCGGTGATCAGCCGGCTCTCGCACATGACGACGGCCTGGCGCACCCGGTTGATCAGCTCGCGCACGTTGCCGGGCCATGCATAGGCATGCACCGCCGCGCGCGCGCAGGGCGCGAAGCCCTTGATCACGCGCTGGCCTTCGCCGGCGTAACGCGACAGCGCGTGCGCGGCGAGCAGGTCGATGTCGCGCCCGCGTTCGCGCAGCGGCGGCTGCTGCAGGCGCAGCACGCAGAGGCGGTGGTAGAGGTCGGCGCGGAAGCGCCCCTGTTCGATGGCCGCCTCGAGGTCGTGGTGCGTCGCCGAGACGATGCGAACGTCGACGCGCACGGTGTCGTGGCCGCCCAGGCGCTGGAAGTTGCCCTCCTGCAGGAAGCGCAGCAGCGAGGCCTGGCTTTCCATCGGCAGGTCGCCGATCTCGTCGAGGACCAGCGTGCCGCCGTGCGCGATCTCGATGCGACCGAGCTTGCGCTGCTGCGCGCCGGTGAACGCGCCGCGCTCGTAGCCGAACAGCTCGGACTGGATCAGCGATGGCGGGATCGCGCCGCAGTTGATCGCCACGAAGGGCATCGCGCGACGCCGGGAATGCGTATGCAGCGCCTGCGCCGCCAGTTCCTTGCCCGTGCCGGTCTCGCCGGCGATGAACACCGGCGCCTCGGTCATCGCCGCCTTGCACAGCGTGCGCGCGAGCGCCTTCATCGCCGGGCTCTCGCCGATGATGCCGTCCAGGCCCGCCGGTGCCAGCACCGCCGCGGAGTCGCAGGCCAGGCGCGCCATGCCGTGCGCATGCCCGATCACCGTGTCGAGCACGGCTTCCGGGCAGGGCAGGGTGACGTAGTCGTAGCAGTAGTCGCGGATCAGGCGACGCACCGCCGGTGCGTCCAGCTGCTCGGCGCTGACGCCGGCGACCCAGCCGACGTTGCTCGCGGCCAGTGCCGGACCGAATTCGGCGAGGTCCGCCTCGGTGAAGCCGCCGCGCAGGTCGAGCAGCGCGGCGAAGGGATGGGTCGCCCGTCGCTGGACGATTCGCAGCACGCCGCGCGCATCGGCCGCGGCCTGCACCTTCCATCCGAGTTCCTGCAACCTCGCCGACAGCGGCATCGTCCGTGCCCGCGATACGTAGACCAGGTCGCGTCCCGCGCCTCCGTCGGCCATCCCCACCCTCCTCGTACCGGTGCCCCGCGCACCGATCCTCAAAGGTAGTCCTTGGGGAGGTCAGGTCAAGCTTCTGTGACCGCCTTCACGTTACCGCTCGTCGCACGGACCGCGTCGTGGGCCTGGTGGTAGCCGACGGCGGCCTCGACTTCGCGCCGGCTGCCGAGGAACACCGGCACCCGCTGGTGCAGGCCGGTGGGGGTGACGTCGAGCATGCGCTGGCGGCCGGTGCTCGCCGCGCCGCCGGCCTGTTCGACCAGGAACGCCATCGGGTTGGCCTCGTACATCAGGCGCAGCTTCCCGCCCTTGCCCGCGCACTTGGCGTCCAGCGGATAGCTGAAGATGCCGCCGCGGGTCAGGATGCGATGCACGTCGGCCACCATCGAGGCGACCCAGCGCATGTTGAAGTCCTTGCCGCGCGGACCTTCCTTGCCGGCCAGCAGGTCGCCGACGTACTGCTGCATCGGCGGCTCCCAGAAGCGCTGGTTCGACATGTTGACCGCGAATTCCTTCGTCTCCTCGGGAATCGTCATGCCGCGCGTGGTCATCACGAACGAGCCGATCTCGCGATCCAGCGTGAACGCGTGCGTGCCGTTGCCGATGGTCAGCACCAGCATCGTGCTCGGGCCGTACGTGCAGTAGCCGGCCGCGACCTGCGCCGTGCCCGGCTGCAGGAAGTGCTCGTCGCCGACCTGCGCGACGTCGTCCGGGCAGCGCAGCACCGAGAAGATCGTGCCGACCGAGATGTTGACGTCGATGTTGCTCGAGCCGTCCAGCGGATCGAACAGCAGCAGGTACTTGCCGCGCGGGTATTCATCGGGCACGACGACGCAGTGGTCCATCTCCTCCGATGCGAGCGCGGCGAGATGGCCGCCCCAGGCGTTCGCCTCGAGCAGGATCTCGTTGCTGAGCACGTCGAGCTTCTTCTGCGCCTCGCCCTGCACGTTGATGCTGGCGGTGCCTTCGCCGGCATCGCCCAGCACGCCGCCCAGCGCGCCCTTGCCGACGGCGATCGAGATCGACTTGCAGGCGCGCGCGACCACTTCGATGAGCAGGCGCAGGTCGGGCCCGATGCGCCCCTCGCGCTGGTCCTCGATCAGGTAGCGGGTGAGGGAGACGGGCGAGGCGTTCGGGCTCATCGGCGGTCGGGCATCCGTGACGGGACGCGCATTGTCGCCGATCACACCGCCTGCGCCGACGGCCGATCGGCGATGCGGCGGCGCTCGCGCGGCAGCGACGCCGCCTGCCGGCGCACGCAGCGGGCCATGGCGTCGCGCGCCATCGCCAGCATCCGCAACGGCGCCTCGGGCTCGGCCGCGTCCATCACGCGGCAGGCGGCCTCGGCGCAGTCGGCCACGGCCTGCGCGGCGTCGCGATCGGCCAGCATCGCCTGCAGCGTGCGCGCCTGCCCCATCAGCCGGCGCTGCAGCACGAGGTCCGGGCCGCGGCCGGCGCGGCGCGCAGCATGGGCGATGCCGTCCTCGAGATAGGCGTGCTGCTGGCGGAGCTGGTCGGCGGTGACGAAGGGCATGCGGGCATCGGCGGGTCGGGGGGCGCGCAGCCTGACGCCGCCGATGTGATCGGCGGGTGGAACCGGCGCGCCGGGCGTCGCGACGGCCGCGCGCGACAATCGGCGCGTGCGCGTCCGCCCGCTTCCCCGCCCTGCCGCTACCGCCGTGCCCACGGGGGCCGCGCGATGACGCGCAAGGTGATCCACGTCGACATGGACGCCTTCTACGCGAGCGTCGAGCAGCGCGACGACCCGTCGCTGCGCGGCCGGCCGGGGGTGGTCGCGTGGAAGGGCGCGCGCTCGGTCGTGTGCGCGGCGAGCTACGAGGCGCGCGTGTTCGGCATCCGCTCGGCGATGCCGGCGATCCGTGCCGAGCGCCTGTGCCCGGACGCGGTGTTCGTGCCGCCCGACTTCGTGCGCTACAAGCAGGTCTCGCGGCAGATCCGCGCGATCTTCGAGCGCCACACGCCGCTGGTCGAACCGCTGTCGCTCGACGAGGCCTATCTCGACGTCACCGCGCCGCTCAGCGACCTGCCGACCGCGACGGACATCGCGAGGTCGATCCGCGCCGAGATCCGCGAGACCACGCAGCTCACGGCATCCGCGGGCGTCGCGCCGAACAAGTTCGTGGCCAAGATCGCCTCCGACTTCCGCAAGCCCGACGGCCTGTTCGTGGTGCCGCCGTCGAAGGTCGAGGCCTTCCTCGCGCCGTTGCCGGTCGGCCGGCTGCCGGGCGTCGGGCGCGTGACCGAACGCGAGCTGGACGCGCTCGGCCTGCGCAGCGTCACCGACCTGCGCGAGGCGGGGCGCGATGCATTAGTCGAACGCTTCGGCCGCTGGGGCCGGCGCCTGCACGAGTTGGCCTGGGGCATCGACGAGCACCCGGTGGAACCTGAGCGCCCGCATACGCAGATCTCCAGCGAGGACACGCTGGAGAGCGACGTGCCGCTCGACGCGCTGGCGCCGCACATCGAGCGCATGGCGGAAAGGACATGGGCGGCGTGGACGCGCCAGCGCGAGCGCGACGCCCTCGAGCAGCGCCCGCCGCGACGCCCGCGCACGGTGGTGCTCAAGCTCAAGACGTCCGACTTCCGCATCCTCCCGCGTTCGCTGACGCCGGCGCGCGTGCCGGGCGACGCGGCCGCGCTGGCGCAGGTCGCGCTCGCGCTGCGCACGCGCGTGGAACTGCCGGCGTCAACGCATTACCGGCTGGTCGGCGTCGGCCTCGCCAATCTCGGCGAGGCCGGGCCGCAGGTCGAGCTGTTCGACGACGCCTGAGGGGTCAGCAGAACAGGCCGAGGAAGCAGTCGTCGTCCGGCGGCGCCTCGGTCGGCGCGCGCACGCAGCGGTTGCTGCCGTCCCAGACGAAGCCCGCCGCGCACTGGCTGCTGTCGACGGCCACGGTGCGGCAACGTCCGTCCAGATAGTTGCAGGCGTACGCGCCGCAGTCCTCGGTGGTCCCGCGCCCGCTGCGGGAGGTCGACGGCGCGCTGCAGGTGAACTCGCTGGCCGCGCGCATCTCGCGCAGGGCGTTCTCGAGCGTGGCGACCCGGCCTTCCAGCGCGCGGTTCTTCTTCGCCAGGCTGACCAGCCGCCGCTCGTTGACCGCGGCGCGGTCGATCACCGCCGTGTTCGCCACCGCCGGCCGCGCCGATGGCTGGATCGGCTGGATCCGCACCTGGGCCGAGGCGAACGGCGCAATGGACAGCACCAGCGCGAACGCGAGGATCGGACTGCTTCGCATGGATTCCCTCCCTGAGCCGGTCGGAGCGCCGGCAGCGCGACGCTGCCATGCCGCGCGCGGCCCGCGGCCGCCATCCGTCGGCCTCCGCTCCCCACCCGCGACTTCCGGCGCATTCACATCGTCCGGCCCGCGTGGCATGGTGCAGATCGACGCGCACGACAGGGGATACGGTGGCCGGGGACTTCGACGCATTCGACGCCAGCCCGGTGCCGATGCTCGTCTACGACACGGAGACGCTGCGCATCCTCGAAGCCAACCCCGCCGCCGCCGCGCTGTACGGCTGGCCGGGCGAGGCGATGCGCCGCCTCACCGTGCTGGACCTGCGCCCCGAGGCCGACCGCGAGCGCCTGCTGGCGCACCTGCGGCGCCCACCCGCCGAGCGCGCCGCGGCCACGACGTGGGTGCACCGCCATCGCGACGGCACGCCGATGCACGTGGAGGTGCGCGCGGTCGACATCGTGCACGACGGCCGCCCCGCGCGGCTGGTGGTGGTGCGCGACGTCAGCGAATCCGAGCGCGCCAACGAGCGCGTGCACCTCATCGCGCAGGCGATGAGCGACGCCGCCTACGACTGGGACGTCCCCACCGGTGGCCTCTGGTTCAGCGACGGCTTCTGCGAGAACTTCGGCTTCGCGCCCGAGGCCGTGCCCACCACGCTCGAGCAGTGGTCGTCGCTGGTGCATCCGGACGAGCGCGTGCGCGTGCATGCCAGCCTCGCCGCCGCCATCGAGGGCGATGCCTCGCACTGGGTCGAGGAATACTGCTTCCAGCGCGGCGACGGCACCTATACCGAAGTGCTCGACCGCGGCTACCTGCAGCGCGACGGCCACGGCACCGCGGTGCGCATGGTGGGCGGCATGATCGACCGCCGCCCGCAGCGCCTGCTGTCGACACGGCTGCGCCTGCTCGAGCGCGCGGTCGAGGCGTCGGCGAGCGGCATCCTCATCGCCGATGCGTCCGACCCGGCGTTCCCGATCGTCTACGCCAACCCGGCCTTCGAACAGATCACCGGCTACGCCCCGCGCGAGGTCGAGGGCCGCGCCTTCGATTTCCTGCCCGCGCTGGATCCGGAAACCGCGGGCGCCGGCCTGGTGCGCGAAGCGCTGGCGTCGATGTCCGACACGCAGGCATCGCTGCAGGGCACGCGTCGCGACGGCGCCGCGTTCTGGTACGACTTCAGCGTCACGCCGATGCGCGACGCCGACGGCCGCGTCACCCACCTGCTCGGGCTGGTCACCGACACCAGCGAACGCCAGCGCCACGCGCAGCAGCTGCAGTGGCGCGCCACGCATGACGGGCTGACCGGCCTGCCCAACCGCCACCACGTGCTGGAGCGGGTCGCCGAGGCGGTGCAGCGCGCGCAGGCCGACGGCCGCCGCGTGAGCGTGCTGATCGTCGACCTCGACGAGTTCAAGCTGGTCAACGACGAGCTCGGCCATGCGGCCGGCGACCGCATGCTGTGCGAGATCGGGCTGCGCCTGCATCGCGCGTTGGGCGCGCGCGCGCTGATCGGGCGTTCGGTCGGCGACGAATTCGTGATCGTGCTCGAAGGCGACGACGAGCTGCAGGCCGAACGGGCCGCCGGCACCGTGCACGCGGTGCTCGCCGAACCGATCGACGGCGGCGGCGTGCGCCCGTGCAAGCTCACCGCCTGCGTCGGCTACAGCCACGTCCCGGAAGACGCCGCCAGCGCCGAGAGCCTGCTGATGAGCGCGGAGCTCGCGACCTTCCAGGCCAAGAAGCAGGGCCGCAACTGCACGGTCGCGTACCGCGCCGGCCGCACGCCGTCGAGCCACGGCAAGCTGCAGCTGCTGCAGGAGCTGCGCGAGGCATTGGAACGCCGCGAGTTCCGCCTGCTGTTCCAGCCGGTGTTCTCGGCCGACCTGCGGCTGGTCGCGCTGGAAGCGCTGGTGCGCTGGGAGCATCCGCAGCGCGGCCTGCTGCCGCCGTCGGAGTTCATCACCATCTGCGAGGAGAGCGGCCTGATCGTGGAGCTCGGCCGCCGCGTGCTGCACGAGGCCGCGCGCCACCACGCCTTCCTCGTCGCGCAGGGCCAGGGCCACGTGCGCATCTCGGTCAACGTGTCGGCGATGCAGTTCGCGCACGGCCTGCTCGACGACGTGCGCCGGGTGATCGAGGAGTTCCGCCTGCCGCGCGGCGCGCTGGAGCTCGAGCTGACCGAGAGCGTGATCGTCGACGACCCCGCGCGCGCCGCGCAGGTGATGGCGGCACTGGCCGAACTCGGCGTCACCCTCGCGATCGACGACTTCGGCGTGGGCTATTCCTCGCTGAGCTACCTCAAGCGGCTGCCGATCCACCGCCTGAAGATCGACCGCTCCTTCGTCAACGACCTCGAATCGGACGCCAGCGACCGCTCGATCTGCGAGGCGGTGATCGCGCTGGCGCGCACGCTGCGCCTGGGCGTGGTCGCCGAAGGCGTCGAATCGACGTTCCAGCGCGACTGGCTGCGCCGCTCCGGCGCCGGCGAGCTGCAGGGCTACCTGTTCGCGCGGCCGTTGCCGTTCGAGACCGCCACGCACGTCGAGCCCGTCGCCGCGGCTTGAACCGGGCGCGGCTTCGATGGATGGTGGCGTGGACCGCCCCACGGAGACCCGCCATGCGCCTCGCCCCGCTCGCCCTCGCCGCGCTGACCGCGCTCACCCTCGCCGCCTGCGGCCACAAGGACGCCGACGACTCGGCCGCCAATGCCGTGCCGACCGCGCCGGCGAATGCCGATCGCTGGTCCACGCCGCCGGCCGCGCAGCAGTCGGATGCGCAGGCCGCCGCGGCGGCGGCGGACGCCGCCGCGACCGCCGGCTCGGTGCCCGCGGCCGCGGCGGAGCCCGCCGTGCCGCCGTCGGAGACCACCCCGCCGCCGCCGGCGGACGACGCCGCGCGCAAGTAAGCCGCGCGCATGCGACGAAGGCGGCCCGGTGGCCGCCGTCGTCGTGTCTACCGGCTGCGTGCTGCGACGGGCGTCAGACGTCGCCGTCCAGCAGCCAGCCTTCCCCGGTGCCGCGGTTGAACACGCGGTCGGAGGCCAGCACGTCGCCGGCCGGGATCGAGTCCTGCGTGGCCAGGCGCGCGTAGATCGGCGCGAAGTCCGGCTGCGTCGCCTCGAACAGCTGCTCGAACGAATCGATGACGAAGTACGTCTTCTGGTAGGTATCGATGCGGTAGCGCGTGCGCATGATCCGCTCGAGGTCGAAGCCGATGCGGTTGGGCGCGCCCGACTCGAGGCAATGGATCGATTCGCCCTTCGACGACAGGATGCCGCTGCCGTAGATGCGCAGGCCGTCCGGGTCGCGGATCAGGCCGAATTCCGCCGTGTACCAGTACAGGCGCGTCAGGTTGGCCAGCGCCTCCGAGCCGATGCCGTGCGCCTTGACCCCGCCGCGGCCGTAGGCCTGCATGTAGTCCGCGAACACCGGGTTCATCAGCAGCGGCACGTGGCCGAACAGGTCGTGGAACAGGTCGGGCTCGGACAGGTAATCCATCTGCTCGGGCGTGCGGATCCACCACGTCACCGGGAAACGGCGGTTGGCGAGGTGGTCGAAGAAGTCGAGCTCGGGCAGCAGGCCCTGCACGCCGACCAGCTCCCAGCCGGTCGCCGCGCGCAGCGTGCGGTTGAGGTCGTCGAACTTCGGGATCTCGTGCGCGCTCATGTGCATCGCGCGCTGCGCGGCGAGGAAGGCCTCGCTGGCGCGCCCGACGAGGATCGACTGCTGGCGCTCGAACAGCTGCGCCCAGACGTCGTGGTCGGTGGCCGAGTAGGCCGACCACGGCTGCTCGACCACCGCCGTGGTGTAGACCGGCACGTAGCCCTTGTCGGTGAGCTGGTGTTCGATGCGCTGGGGCTGGGCGTTCATGGCGACCTCCGCGTGAGCTTCCCAATCTAGACGCCCGCCGGCGCAACATGCTTGCGTTGTTGCGCGCCACCCGGGTCCGGGCGCACGATCAGCGCGCCAACCCTGCGGAACACGCAACGAATGAGCGCCGTCGACCTCGACCGCACCGACCTGCTGCTGCTGGCCGCGCTGCAGCGCGAGGGCCGGCTGACCAATGCCGAGCTGGCCGAGCGCGTGCACCTCTCGCCCTCGGCCTGCCTGCGCCGGGTGCAGCGGCTCGAGCGCGACGGCGTCATCGCCGGCTACGCCGCGCAGGTCGACGCCGAACGGCTCGGCCTCGGCCTGCAGGCGTTCGTGCGCGTGCAGCTGGCGCGCCACGATGCCGCCACCGTGGGCGCCTTCAGCGCCTTCGTCGAGCAATGGGATGAGGTGATCGCCTGCCACGCGCTCACCGGCGACATGGACTACCTGCTGCAGATCGCGGTGCGCGACCTCGAGCATTTCTCGCGCTTCCTGCTCGACCGCCTGCTCAACCAAGCCGGCGTGGCCGACGTCAACTCGAGCTTCGTGCTGCGTACGGTCAAGGCGTTCCGGGGGCTGCCGCTTCCCACGCGCTGAGCGGCGCGGCATCGGCTTCGAAATCGACCACGCGGTCGCGCCCGGTGCGCTTGGCCTCGTACAGCGCGGCGTCGGCCCGCCGCAGCACCGCCCCGAACTCCGCGGACGGCGGCCACAGCGCGAGGCCGGTGCTGACGGTCACCGCCAGGTCGCGCGTCCCGACCGGGACCGGCGCGTCGGCGATGCCCGCCCGCAGGCGCTCGGCGGCGGCACGCGCGGCGTCCAGCGACGCGGTCTCCAGCAGCACCAGGAACTCCTCGCCGCCGTAACGCGACACCAGCGCGCCGGGCAGCAGCGCCTGCAGGCGCCCGGCCAGTTCGGCGAGCACCGCGTCGCCGGCCTCGTGCCCGTGGGTGTCGTTGACGTGCTTGAAGCGGTCCGCGTCCACCAGCAGCAGCGCGACGCCGCGACCGCGCGCGACCGCGCGCTCGAGGAACGGCCGCGCGCGTTCGTTGATCGCGCGGCGCGACAGCAGCCGCGTCAGCTCGTCGGTACTGGCCTGCCGGTGCAGCCGCGCGCCCAGCCGCGCATTGGCGAGGTTGAGCACCAGCGCGCCCACCACGAGCGGCAGCAGGGCATCGGCGACCGCGTAGACGCTGAGCATCGGCTCGGGCATGTACAGGAGGTGCCGCAGCTCCGGGCCGTGGTAGCGCGCGGCCGTCCAGAGGCCGTAGACCCAGGTCGCGGCGTAGAGCGCGAAGGTCGCCGCGACCACCGTCTCGGCCGCACTGCGCCGGGTGGCCAGCGACCGCCCGAGCACGACCGCGACCGCCGTCGAGATCGCCGCGCAGGCGGCATGGAAGACCACGCCGAACAGCCACGGGCCCTGCGGCCATGCGACCGCGAGCAGGCCGACCGCCAGCGCGACGTCCACCCATGCGGGATGGCGCAGCACGCGGCCGGCCGCGATGGCCAGCAGGCCACGCGACACCAGCACGGTGCAGACCAGCGTGGCCGTCGCGCCGGCGAACATCGGCCAGCGCAGCGCGCGGTCGCTGAAGGCGTTCTGGCTGAGCCCGATGCCCAGCACCAGGAAGCCCCAGAAGCACAGCAGCAGCGGCCGGCGCAGGCTGCGATCGGTCTGCATCGCCACCCGCATGAGCGCGGCGGCGATGAAACCGCCGGTGCCGCCCGTGACCAGGGCGGACATCATGTCGATGGGCTGCATGCGGATCGTTCCCGGAGGCCGCGACGCCGGCGGAAGGCCGGGCGCAGGCTGGCGGGATTAACGGCCGCCCGCGGCGGAACTGAAGCGGCGGGCGGTCAGGCCGATGCGGTGAACGCGTCCCAGCGCGCCACCAGCCGGTCGAGCGCCGGGTTGCTCGGCAGCTCGCGCAGCAGCGCGAGCGAATCGAGCCACTCGCCGGTGGCGGCGGAGCGGCTGTGCTGCGCCTGGAAACCGTGGAAGCCCATGTGCCAGCGATCGAATACGCGGTCCACGTCGTCGGCGCGCTCGACCACCGTGACGTCGCCATGCAACGGCGATGCGGCGATGGCCTGGAAGGTGCGGTCGATCGCCGCGCGCTCGCCTTCGAGGTACTGCACGATGCGATCGCCGTGCTTGAGCAGCACGCCGGTGATGCCGCGACGCGCATTGCGCACGCGCGACCCGATCAGGATCACTTCGAGTTCGGTGTCGGTGAGGCGCTCGTCGGCGCGGCTTTCGTAGACCAGTGCATGCATCGGGCCATTGTGACGCGCGGGCGCGATGGCACGGCGCCTGCGAACGTGATGCAGCGAGCACTTCGCGTGCACGTTCCCGACAGTGCCGTGACCGGCCGTTCCACGACACGGCGCCGTCTCACCCGGCGCTCGCAAGGGTCCGCCTAGGTTCGACACGCGACGATCGGTCGCGTCCATCGAGAACACCGCATGAAGAAAACTCTCCTGACCGCCGCAGCCACCACCCTTCTGTTCGGCGCCGGCCTCGCGCCCGTCATGGCGCAGGACGCCGGCCGCACGGGCGATACCGCCGCGACGACCGACACCGCGGCCACCACCGATGCCGATCGCGTGGCCATGGCCGACACGCGCGACGACGACGACCATGACTTCCCGTGGGGCCTGCTCGGCCTGCTCGGCCTGGCCGGCCTGATCCCGCGCAAGCAGCGCACCGTCGTGCACCACGACACGGTGCGGACGAATACCAACACCACCGGCACGGGCACCCCGCGCTGACGCGTGTCCCGCCGGGCCGCGGCCCGGCACCCTCCGCCGCGACGCCGGCGTCGCCGGTCAGTCGCAGCGGGGCTCGCGCTTCATCAGGCGATCCATGCGGCTCGCCTCGCAGCGCGGCTTCGGGGGCGCCGCCTTCGGTGCCCGGCTCGCCCGCAGCTGCACGAGCTTCGCGCGGATCTGCGGCAGCGCGGCCACCGCGGCACGTTCGCCTTCGAGGATCGCCGCGTCCTTCTGCTCGAACGCCGCCGGCCCGATGCCGTTGACCTTCGGCCGGATCACCACGTCGGCCCGCGCCAGTTCCTGCGCGCCGAGCTTCTGGCCCATGATCGTGATCGACTGGTTCACCGTGCCGAGCAGGCTGCCCGGCGCCGTGCCCGGCGCCTTGCTGGAGATGTCGACCGCGATGACGAAGTCCGCGCCGAGCTGGCGCGCCGCATCCACCGGCACCGGGCTCACGATGCCGCCGTCGACGTAGTGGAACTTGCCGATCGCCACCGGCTCGAACACGCCGGGGATGCTGCTCGACGCGCGCACCGCCTGGCCGGTATTGCCGCGGGTGAACACGGTGCGCTCGCCGTCCTCCAGCCGCGTCGACACCGCGGCGAACGGCTTGGCCAGCTTCTCGATCGGACGATTGCCCACCGACGTGCCGACGTAGTCCTGCAATGCCTGCCCCTGCACCAGCCCGCCGCCGAACAGGCGGACGTCCTTGATGCGGTCCTCGTCCAGCGCGACCGCCTGCTTCTGCAGCGCGAACGCGTCCATGCCGCTGGCATAGAGCGCGCCGACCACGCTGCCCGCGCTGGTGCCGGTCACGACGTCGACCTTGATGCCGTTGGCTTCGAGCATCTTGATCACGCCGATGTGCGCGAAACCCTTGGCCGCGCCGCCGCCGAGCGCGAGACCGATGCGCACGGGCTTGGGCGCGGGCGCGACCATGCGCGGATTCACCGCGTCGGGTGACGGGCGCACCTCGCCGCCGCAACCGGCGAGCAGGGTGGCGAGGGTGGCGAGCAGCGCGACGCGGAAACGAGGCATGGGAACTCGAGGATTGAAAGAACGACGGCCCGGCGCATCGACGATGCACCGGGCCGCAAGGATGGCCGCGATCACGACAGCGCGCGCTTAACGGAGGGCCGAGCGCGTGCGGCGATGCGCGGGCAGCCTGATCGCGAGGCCGCGACGCGCGGCGACGACCGCCTGCGTCGTCGCGGGCCGCGGCGCGATCAGAACCCGTTGTCGCCGTCGAGCAGGCGACCCAGCCCGCCGAGCATCGAGCCTTCGCCGACGTTCTTGCCACCGCCCTGCGGCGCGGCGGCGAGCATGCGCCCCGCCATGCGCGAGAACGGCAGCGACTGCAGCCAGACCTTGCCGGGGCCGGTCAGCGTGGCGAGGAACACGCCTTCGCCGCCGAAGAACATCGACTTGATGCCGCCGACCGGACGCACGTCCATCGACACGGTGGGATGGAACGCCATGACGCAGCCGGTGTCGACGTCGAGGCGCTCGCCCGGCGCGAGGTCGCGCTCGACCAGCGTGCCGCCGGCGTGCACGAACACCCCGCCGTCGCCTTCGAGCTTCTGCATGATGAAACCCTCGCCGCCGAACAGGCCGGTGAGGATCTTGCGCTGGAAGAAGATGCCGACCTGCACGCCGCGCGCGCCGGCCAGGAACGAATCCTTCTGGCAGATCAGCTGGCCGCCGTGCTCGGCGAGGCGGATCGGCAGCACCGTGCCCGGATACGGCGCCGCGAACGCGACGCGCGCCTTGCCCTGGCCGTTGTGCGTGTAGACCGTGGTGAACAGGCTCTCCCCCGTGATCACGCGCTTGCCGGCGGACATGAGCTTGTCCATGAGGCCGCCGCCCTGGCTGCCGCGCGAACCGTCGCCGAACGCGGTTTCCATGCCCACGACGGCGTCCTTGTACATCAGCGCACCGGCTTCGGCGATCGCGCTCTCGCCGGGATCGAGCTCGATCTCCACGAACGGCATGTCGTTGCCGACGATGCGATAGTCGATGTCGTCGTTCATGCCGCGCGTGCCGCGCCCCATCGGCGGCGGCACCGGCGGCACGTGCGACGGCTGCGCGCCGACGGCTTCGGCGAATTCGGGCATCGCGCGCACCGGCTGCCAGCCCGACAGGCCTTCGCGCCAGCAGTGGTGGCCCGGGTTCTGCCGCGCGAACTCGAACGCGGCCTCGGGGTCGAGCGGCCCGACGCGCTCGCTGGTCTGCGGATGGACGAAGAACCACTGGCTCACGGCGCACTCCCTGTCGTCGATGACGGATGCGCGCAGTGTAGCGAGCGGGCACGCGGGGGCATCGGTCGCAGGTCATGGCACAGGCCGCCGCGTCGCGAGGCACGCGCCGGGCCCGGACGGGTCGCTGCATGCGACGATCGCGCCATGCCGTCGATGCCTGCACCGCCCACCGCCCCCGTTGCCGCGGTGCGCACGCCGTCCCGCGCCGAAGCCGTTCTCCTGCTCGCGGGCGTCGCGCTGGCGCTCGCCGCCTCGTTCCTCGTCGCGCGCGATCGCATGACGTGGCTGATGGAGACGGCCTGGGTGATCGTCGCGCTGCCGTGGCTCGCGCTTGACCGCCGCGTGCGGCCAACGCGCCTGCTGGCCTGGCTGCTCGCGCTGCACGCGCTGGTGCTGATCGAAGGCGGCGCCTACACGTATGCGAACGCACCGCTGGGCGAGTGGCTGCGCGACGTGCTGCACACGCAGCGCAATCCCTGGGACCGCGTGGGGCATTTCATGCAGGGCTTCGTGCCCGCGATCCTCGCGCGCGAGGTGCTGCTGCGGCGCACGCCGCTGCGGCCCGGCGGCTGGCTGACCTACCTGTGCATCGCCGCGGCGCTGAGCTTCTCCGCATTCTTCGAACTCATCGAGTGGTGGAGCGCGCTCGCGCTCGGCGCCGACGCGGATGCGTTCCTCGCCACGCAGGGCGATGTGTGGGATACGCAGTGGGACATGTTCCTGTGCCTGTGCGGCGCGATCGGCTCGCTCGCACTGCTGTCGCGATCGCACGACCGGCAGCTGGGGCTGGCGCGCGGGCGATGACGCCGGGCCGCGGCGCGCAAGGCCACGCCGCGGCACCGCCCACCTAGCGCCAGCCCGGTTCCGCGCGTCCGGCGGCTTCGTAGGCGTCGACGTCGACCGGACACGGATCGCGTCGCCGGCCGAAGACCGTCCAGTACGGGTTGTCGTAGCGCGCGCCGCAGCGCCAGCGCGAGCCGGTCGCGGCTGTCGGCAGCTCGGCCGGAACCTCGACGGGTTCCAGCCCGAGCAGCGTCGCCAGGTTGCGCCAGCGGCCGCCATCGCGGACGTAGACGTAGGCGAGGTCGATCGCGATGTCGTTGGTTTCCACGATCCAGAAGCCGGCGCCGTCGCTATCGCGATAGACGCGTGCGCCGCCGCGGCGGTCCCAGACGCGGTCGATACCGAGCGTGCGGATCGTCATGCGCTGGGACCGCGCATCGCCACAGGGCGCGCAGTAGAGGTGCACGACATCGCCGACGTGCAGCCGGCGCAATGCGGCCTGCGCCTGCGGAAGGTCGAGGTATTCGAACTGGTCGGCCTGCGCGAGCGGGGCGGCGATCAGCAATGCGGCGGCCAACGCGGCCGCGCGGGCTCGGATCATGAGGCGGGCTCCGTCCAGGGTAGGCGTGGTCGTCATGGCACGCGCGCCGCGACCCAGGCGTCAACACGCTCGACGCCCGCGCGGCGCAGCGCGATCGCCGCCGCGCGCAGGGTGGCGCCGGTGGTCATCACGTCGTCGACCAGCGCCACGTGCGCCGGCAGCGGCAGCTTCGGTCGGGCGATGAAGGCGTCCTTGAGATTGCGGCGGCGCGCGACCGCCGACAGCCGCGACTGTTCCTGAGTCAGCCGCGTACGCACCAGCGCGCCGTCGAGCACCGGCAGGCCGAGCGCGCGGCCGAGCGGGCGGGCGATCTCCAGCGCCTGGTCGAAGCCGCGGCGGCGCAGGCGGGCGCGGTGCAGGGGCACCGGGACCAGCGCCTGCGGCCGCTCGGCGTCGCGCAGGCGCTCGGCCATCAGCTGGGCGACGAGACGGCCGGCGGCGAGGTCGCCGGCGAACTTGAGCCGTGGCAACAGGCGGTCCAGCGGGGCGGCAGAGAGGAAGGGCGCCCGCACCGCGGTGAGCGGGCCCGGCCGGGCGGACAGGCATCCACCGCAGGGCCGGCCGGCCTCGGGCACCGGCAGGGCGCAGGCCGGGCAGGCGTGCGTATGCACCGGCAGCGTGGCCTCGCAGGCGGCGCAGAGGTCCAGCCCGTCGAGGCCGGGGTCGTCGCAGGCGAGGCAGCGCGTGGGCCAGAGCAGGCGGGTGGCGTCGTTGCGGAGCCAGAAGGCGAGCCGCGCCCGCAGGCCGTCAACCGGCGGCGGGTCGATCAGGTTGACAGCGGTATCCATGGTTTCCAGACTGCCGGGCCCGCCCCGCGGCGCCTGTCGGAAAACTCCCATGGAAGCTGTCAGCGAACTGCGCGCCGTGCCTGCGGGCCTGCGCCACGACTGGTCCCGCGAGGAGATCCTCGCCCTGTTCGACCTCCCGTTCCCCGAGCTGCTGCACCGCGCCGCGGGCGTGCACCGCCAGCACTTCGACCCGGCCGAGGTGCAGGTTTCGACGCTGCTGTCGGTCAAGACCGGCGGCTGCCCCGAGGACTGCGCCTATTGCCCGCAGGCGCAGCGCTACCAGACCGGCGTCGACGCGACCAAGCTGATGTCGACGGACGCGGTGGTGGAGAAGGCGAAGCAGGCCAAGGCCGCCGGCGCCTCGCGCTTCTGCATGGGCGCGGCCTGGCGCTCGCCGGCCGACCGCGACATCCCGAAGGTGGCCGCGATGATCCGCGAGGTGAAGGCGCTCGGCCTGGAGACCTGCGCGACGCTCGGCATGCTCAGCCAGACGCAGGCGAAGTCCCTGCGCGAGGCCGGCCTCGACTACTACAACCACAACCTCGACACCGCGCCGGAGTTCTACGGCGAGATCATCCACACGCGCGAGTACCAGGATCGCCTCGACACGCTCGGCCACGTGCGCGACGCCGGCATGAAGACCTGCTGCGGCGGCATCGTCGGCATGGGCGAGACGCGCGGCCAGCGCGCGGGCCTGCTGCAGGCGCTCGCGAATCTTCCGGCGCATCCGGACTCGGTGCCGATCAACCGCCTCGTGCAGGTCGAGGGCACGCCGCTCGCCGGCACCGCCGAGCTCGATCCGTTCGAGTTCGTGCGCATGATCGCGGTCGCCCGCATCCTGATGCCGCGCTCGATGGTGCGGCTGTCCGCGGGCCGCGAATCGATGAGCGACGAACTGCAGGCGCTGTGCTTCGCGGCCGGCGCGAACTCGATCTTCTACGGCGAGAAGCTGCTCACCACCGGCAATCCCGACACCGAACGCGACATGGCGCTGTTCGCGCGTCTCGGTCTGCGTCCGATGAACGTGGTCGAGGCGCCGAACACCGTGCACGCCGACATCGTCGACACGACGCCCGCGTTCGGCGCGTCGTCGATGGGCTGCGGCACCGGCTGCGGCTGCGCGGCCTGAGAGGTGCGCTGGCCGCAGCGCATCGCCGACTCGAAAGCCGCTCGTGACCTCGCGGCCCGCCGCCGCGTGCGCCGCATCGTCGCGCGCCGTGACGGCATGCGCGTCGAGGTCGACGGGCGCGAGCTGCTGAACTTCTGCAGCAACGATTATCTCGGGCTGTCGCAGCACCCCCAGGTGGTCGCCGCGTTGCGCGACGGCTGCGTCGAAGGCGTCGGCAGCACCGCGTCCGCGCTGGTCTGCGGCCACTTCGCGGTGCATGACGCGCTCGAGCGCGAAATGGCCGACTGGCTGCAGGCACCCGCCGCGCTGCTGTTCGGCAGCGGCTTCACCGCCAACCTCGCGGCGCTGCAGGCGCTGCTGCACGGCGGCGACACCTGCGTGCAGGATCGCCTCAACCCTGCCTCGCTGATCGATGCCGCGAAGCTCTCGGGCGCGACGCTGCGTCGCTATCCACACGGCGATGCCGAGGGCGCCGCGCGCCAGCTCGCCACGCACGAAGGCGACGGCCTTGCGCTGATCGCCACCGACGGCGTCTTCAGCATGGACGGCGACGTCGCGCCGCTGCGCGAACTCGCCACGCTCGCGCGCACGCACGATGCGCTGCTCTACGTCGACGATGCGCACGGCATCGGCGTGCTCGGCCCCGACGGGCGCGGCAGCGTCGCCGATGCGGGACTGGCGACGCGCGACGTGCCGCTGCAGCTCGCGACGCTCGGCAAGGCGCTGGGCACGTACGGCGCGATCGTCGCCGGCGACGCCGACCTGGTCGGCCATCTTGCCGAGACCGCGCGCGGCCACGTCTATTCGACCGCGCTGCCGCCGGCGCTCGCGGCCGCCGCGCTCGCCGCCGTGCGCGTGGCGCGCGCATCGGACGACCGCCGCGCCGTGCTGCGGTCGCTCGTCGCGCGCTTCCGCGAGGCGGCGCTGGACGCAGGCCTCGACCTGCTGCCCTCGGGCACGCCGATCCAGGCGGTGATGGCGTACGACGACCGCATCGCGCTGCGCATGGCACGCGTGCTCGAGGACGCCGGCGTCTGGGTGTCCGCCATCCGGCCGCCCACGGTGCCCGAGGGCCGCGCGCGCCTGCGCGTCACGCTCACCGCGCTGCACCGCGCATCGGACGTCGACATGCTCGTCGATGCGCTGGCGCGCGCGCGCGACGCGGCCCACGCGGTCACGAGCGCGGGCCCGGCATGAGCGGCGAGACGCACCTGCCGGCGATCCTCGCCACGCTCGATGTCGACGTGCGCCCCGGCACGTTCGTGCTGCTCACGCGCCGCCGGCCCGATGCCGCGGCCGACGCCGTGGCCGAGGCGCGCATCCACGAAGCCGAGGGCATCACCTACGTGGTGCCCGAAGCCTTCGCACGTGCGCAGGGCGAGCCGCCCGGTTTCGTCGCCGCGTGGCTGAGCCTGCGCGTGCACACCGCGCTCGATGCCGTCGGCGTGACCGCCGCGGTGGCCGGCGTGCTGGCCGAGCGCGGCATCGCCTGCAACGTGCTGGCCGGCCATTTCCACGATCACCTGCTGGTGCCGGCCGCGCGTCGCGACGACGCCGTCGCCGCTATCCGCCGGCTGCGGAGTTCCTGATGCACGTCGAATCCATCGGCCGCGGCCCGGCCATCGCGCTCGTGCACGGCTGGGCGATGCACGGCGGCCTGTTCGCGCCGCTGGTCGAGCGCCTGCGCGATCGCTACACGCTGCACCTCATCGACCTGCCTGGCCACGGCCATGCGCGCGACAGCGACCTGCCCCTCGATCCACATGCGCTGTCGCCGGCGCTGGTCGACGCCGTGCCCGACGCGGTGTGGCTGGGCTGGTCGCTGGGCGGGCAGTTCGCACTGCGCAACGCGCTCGACGCACCGGAGCGCGTGCGCGGGCTGGTGATGCTCGCCTCCTCGCCGCGCTTCGTCGCCGACGAGGGCTGGCCGCACGGCGTGCGCGCGTCGCTGTTCCGCGATTTCGGCGAGGCGCTGTCGACGGATTTCCGCGGCACGCTCGACGGCTTCCTCGCGCTCGAGGCGCTCGGCTCCGCCACCGCGCAGGAGGAACTGCGCAGCCTGCGCGCGCATGCCTTCGAGCGCGGCGAGCCCGCGCCGCACGCGCTGATCCGCGGGCTCGAGCTGCTCGACACGTTCGATGCGCGCGACGAACTCGCGCGGCTGCGCGTCCCGAGCCTGTGGATCTCGGGTCGTCGCGACCGCCTCGTGCCCGCCGGCGCGATGCCCGCCGCCGCCGCGCTCGCGCCGGACGCCGCCAGCCTCGTCATCCGCGACGCCGGCCATGCCCCGTTCCTTGGCGCGGCCGACGAGGTCGCGCAGGCGATCGACGCCTTCGCTGCCGCCGCCCATGCGCGGGCCACGCCATGAGCGACGCGTTGTTCGACCATCGCCAGGTCGGCCGGGCGTTCTCGCGCGCGGCCACGCACTACGACGAGGCCGCGTCGCTGCAGCGCGAGGTCGCCGACCGCCTCGCCGAATCGTTGCCGTACTACGAGGACAAGGCGCTCGGCGGGCGCACGCCGGGCGTCGTGCTCGACGTCGGTTGCGGCACCGGCTACCTCACCGCGCAGTTGCAGCAGCGCTGGCCGAAGGCGCAGGTGATCGGCCTCGACCTCGCGCCGGGCATGCTGCAGGCGGCGCAGGCGCGACTGTCGAAGAAGCGCGGGCTGTTCGACTTCGCGCGGCGCCCGCAACTGCTGCGCGCCGATGCGCTTGCGCTGCCGCTCGCGGCGGGCAGCGTCGACGTGCTGACGTCCAGCCTGTGCCTGCAGTGGATCGAGGACCTGCCCGGCGTGTTCGCCGAGTTCCGCCGCGTGCTCAGGCCCGACGGCCTGCTGCTGGTCTCGACGTTCGGCCTGCAGACGCTGATGGAACTGCGCGAGGCCTTCGCGCAGGCCGACGACGCGCCGCACGTCAGCCCGTTCGTGGACATCGCGCGCTTCGGCGATGCGCTGATCGCCGCCGGCTTCCGCGATCCCGTGCTCGACCGCGACCTGTTCCGCCTGTCGCAGCCCGACCTGCCCTCGATCATGCGCGAGCTGCGCACGCTCGGCGCCACCAACGCCATGCACGACCGCCGGCGCGCGCTCACCGGCCGCGCGCGCTTCGCCCGCGCCGCACAGGCCTACGACGCGATGCGTCGCGACGACGGCACGCTGCCGGTGACCTGGGAGGTCGTCTACGCGCAGGCCTGGGGCCCGCAGCCGGGCGCGCCGATCCGCCGCGGCGGCGTCGAGGAAGTGCACGTGCCGGTGGCCGGCATCCCGATCCGGCGTCGCGGATGAGAAGCGAGCCCCGTCTCGCGCTCGGCGCCGTGGCGCTGGCGCTGCTGTCGGCGTTGTTCTTCACCTCGACCTACGTGCTCAACCGCGCCGCCGCGCTCGACGGCGGGCACTGGGCGTGGACCGCGTCGCTGCGCTACGTGTGGACGGTGCCGCTGATGCTGCCGCTGATGCACGGACGCTGGGCGCCGCTGTGGCGCGCGATGCGCGCGCATCCGGGCGCATGGCTGCTGTGGAGCGGCGTCGGCTTCGTGCTGTTCTACATCGCGCTCAGCTACGCCGCGGCGAGCGGACCGGCGTGGCTGATCGCCGGCACGTTCCAGCTCACCGTCGTCGCCGGGATGCTCTGCGCGCCGCTGCTGTACCGCGACGCGCGCCGGCGCATTCCGCGTGCGGCGCTGGTCTGCGGGCTGCTCGCGTTCGGCGGCGTGCTGCTGATGCAGGCCGCGCAGGCGGGCGGCCGACTCGATCGCGAGGCGTGGATCGCCCTCGGCTGCGTGGCGGTCAGCGCCTTCGCCTATCCGCTCGGCAACCGCGGGCTGCTGCTGCACCTGGAGCGCGCCGGTATCGAACTCGACGCGACGCAGCGCGTGTTCGGGCTGTCGCTCGCCAGCCTGCCGCTGTGGCTGCCGGTGGTCGCGTACGCGCAGGTCGAGGCCGGCGCGCCGCCGTTGCGACAGGTCGCGCTCGCCGGCGGCGTCGCGCTGGGCGCGGGCATCGTCGCCACCGTGCTGTTCTTCCGCGCGACCGGCCTCGTGCGGCGCGATCCGGTGGCGCTCGCCGCGGCGGAGGCGATGCAGGCCGCGGAGATCCTGTTCGCCACGCTGATCAGCGCGGCCTGGCTGGGCGAGGCCTGGCCGCGCGGCATCGCCGCGCTCGGCGCCGGCGTGGTGGTGCTGGCGATCCTGCTGTTCAGCGCGCTCGTCGCGCGACGCGAGGCGCCGCGCGACTGAGCCTCAGCGGCGCACCGTGCGGAAGAACACGCGGCCCTGGTAAGGCGTGCCCTGCGGCACCGC
>NZ_SMRQ01000029.1 GCF_004359965.1 Cognatilysobacter segetis
ATCGGCGCGCTGGTCGGGCCGCTCGCGCGGCACCGCGGCCTCGACTTCGAACTCCAGCTCGCCGCCGACGTCCCGCGCGGCGTGCACGGCGATTGCAGCCGGATCCGCCAGATCCTGCTCAACCTGCTGGGCAACGCGGTGAAGTTCACCGAGCGCGGCGGCGTGACGCTGCGGGTTATGCGCTCGGCGGACGTCGTGCGTTTCGTCGTGGCCGATACCGGGCCCGGTCTGTCGGCGGCGCAGTGCGCGAAGCTGTTCCGCCGGTTCCAGCAGGCCGATGGCGCGCGCACCGCCGCGCGGTACGGCGGCAGTGGCCTCGGGCTGGCGATCAGCACCGAACTCGCGCAGGCGATGGGCGGCCGCATCGGCGTGCAGAGCACGCCGGGCGAGGGCGCCGCCTTCCACGTCGACCTGCCCTTGCGCGAGGCGGTGCCGTCATCCGAGCCGGCCTCGCAGGCACGGACGGAGATGCGCCCGCTGTCGCTGCTGCTCGTCGAGGACGATCCGACCGTGGCCGCGGTGGTGAAGGGCCTGCTGGAGGCGGGCGGACACCGGGTCCGGCACGTCGCGCACGGGCTCGCGGCGATGGCGGAGATCCACCTGCAGCGCTTCGATGCGGCGCTGCTCGACCTCGACCTGCCGGGCATGGACGGGTTCGCGCTCGCGCGGCAGTTGCGCGCGTCCGGTTTCGAGGCGCCGCTGGTCGCGGTGACCGCGCGCGCCGACGTGGACGCCGAGCCGCGTTCGCGCGAGGCCGGATTCGACGCGTTCCTGCGCAAGCCGGTCACCGGCGCGATGCTGCGCGAGGTGCTCGAACGGCGCACTCAGCCGCTCGACGCCTGAAGCTCCGCAGCACTCCGGTCGCGTGATGCGACCCGAGGCGGCAGCGCTCAGCGTGCGCTGAGCGAATGCACCGCGTCGACCAGCACGGCGACGTGCTCGGGTGACATGTCCGGCGACATGCCGTGGCCGAGGTTGAACACGTGGCCCTCGCGCGAGCCGCCGTTGCCGTCGCGGTACGCATTGAGCGCACGGCCGACTTCCCGACGGATCGCCTCGGGCGACGCATACAGCGTCACCGGGTCCAGGTTGCCCTGCAGCGCGACGCGTCCGCCCGTGCGCCGCGCGGCGTCGCCGAGGTCCACCGTCCAGTCGACGCCGACGCCTTCCGCGCCGGTCGCGGCCAGTGCTTCGAGGTACGCGCCGTTGCCCTTGCCGAACAGGATCAGCGGGGCCCGGTCCGCGCCGTCGCCGCGCGGCAGCTCACGCGCGATGCGCTCGAGGTAGCGCAGCGAGAACTCGCGGTACATCGCGGGCGACAGCACGCCGCCCCAGGTATCGAACACCTGCATCGCCTGCGCGCCTGCGAGGCGCTGCGCGTCGAGGTAGGCGATGACGGCGTCGGTGGTGACGTCGAGCAGGCAGTGCATTGCCGCCGGGTCGTTCAGCGCGAGCGACTTCACGCGCGCGAAGTCCTTGCTGCCGCCGCCCTCGACCATGTAGCAGGCCAGCGTCCACGGGCTGCCGGAGAAACCGATCAGCGGCACGCGTCCGCCCAGCTCGCGCCGGATCAGCGACACCGCATCGGTGACGTAGCGCAGGTCCGTGCCGACGTCGGGCACCGCGAGCTTCGCGATGTCGGCGGCGGTGCGGACCGGTCGCTCGAACTTCGGGCCTTCGCCTTCGACGAAATACAGCCCCAGACCCATCGCATCCGGCACCGTGAGGATGTCGGAGAACAGGATCGCGGCGTCGAGCGGGAAACGCTCGAGCGGCTGGATCGTGACCTCGCAGGCCAGTTCCGGATTCTTCGCCATGGCCAGGAAGCTGCCGGCGCGCGCCCGCGTGGCGCGGTACTCCGGCAGGTAGCGGCCGGCCTGGCGCATCAGCCACACGGGCGTGCGGTCGACGGGCTCGCGGCGCAGCGCGCGGAGGAAGCGGTCGTTCTGGAGCGGGGCATGCGGCATCGGACGGGTCTCGAACGTCGCTTCGGGAAGCGTGGGGAAAAGATGCGCGCTCAGCGCGGCGTCGCGCCTTCGGCGAACATCAGCTGGAAGCCGCGCTTGATCTGCTGGTCGCGCGCGCTCTCCAGTGCCTGGATCGCGGCCTGCTGGTCGAGGAACTGCTCGCGACGCACGGTGCTCTTGCCGCCAATCTGGCCGGTCTCGCGCACGAGGGTCCAGCCGCCGAGGAGGTCGGGCTGGAGCATGAGCTGGACGAAGCGCGGGGCCTCGCGGCCTTCGGGCCGTTGTTGCAGGAGCAGTCGCATCCGCGGAATTGTAGCGGCTGCGTTGCGCCGGCCGCGTCGGCGCGGCGATCAGGCCCGGAGGACCTCGAGCACCGCGACCTCCGGAACGTCGCGGACGATCGCGCCCCGGCCGAGGCCGTCCCACAGGATGAAGCGCAGGCCGGCGGCATCGGCCTTCTTGTCCAGGCGCATGCGCGCGAGCAGGGCGCCCGCGTCGAGACCGCCCGGCACCGCGGTGGGCAGGCCGAACCGTGCCAGCAGGTGCTCGAGCCGATCGGCATCGGCCGACGGCGCGCGGCCCAGCGCGGCGGACAGGCGCGCTGCCCGCACCATGCCGACCGCCACCGCCTCGCCGTGCACGAGGCCGCCGGCAGCGCCCGCATAGCCCTGTTCGGTCTCGATGGCATGGCCGAACGTGTGGCCGAAATTCAGCAGCGCACGCTCGCCGCGCTCGAACGGATCCCGCGCGACGACCTGCGCCTTGTACGCGCAGGACCGCAGCACGGCGTCGCCGAGGGCGTCCGGGTCGCGGGCGAGCAGTGCGTCGGCGTGGGCCTCCAACCAGTCGAGGAACGCCGCGTCGAACACGGCGCCGTACTTCACCACCTCCGCCAGGCCGGCACGCAGCTCGCGCTCGGGCAGCGTCGCCAGGCAGGCGGTATCGGCGACCACCGCGCACGGTGGATGGAACGCGCCGACCAGGTTCTTCCCCGCCGGCAGGTCGACCGCGGTCTTGCCGCCCACCGACGAATCGACCATCGCCAGCAGCGTGGTCGGCACCTGGACGACGTCGATGCCGCGCATCCAGCAGGCCGCGGCGAACCCCGCGAGGTCGCCGACGACGCCGCCGCCGAGCGCGACCACGGTCGCATCGCGCGTGGCGCCCAGGCGTGCGAGGGCGTCGATCACCTCGCGCCAGGCGTCGAGCGTCTTCTCGGCCTCGCCGGGCGCCATCACGTGCACGCCGACCGCGAGCGCCGGCCGGTGCCGCGCCAGGCTCGCCTGCAGCACCGGCAAGTGCAGCCGCGCAACGTTCGCGTCGGTCACCACCAGCACGTGCCGACCGCGCACCGCTTCGGCCAGCGCGCGGCCGAAGCGGACGAGGCCCGGGCCGACGTGGATCGGATACGCGCCGCGTGGGCTCTCGACGTCGAGGTGACGCCACGCGCCGGGCGGTGCGTCCGCCAACGCCGCCGCGGCCTCGACCGCCTGGATCACCGCCTGCGTATCGCGGCCGGTCGTGTCGATGCGCAGGTCGGCGACTGACGCGTAGAGCGGCGTGCGCGCCTCCGCCATGGCCCGCAGCACCGTCCCGCGATCGCTCTGCGCGAGCAGCGGGCGATCGGTCGACGCCGCGAGGCGCGCGGATTGCGTGTCCACGTCCGCATGCAGGTGCACCACCGCGGCGGACTCGCGCATGCGTCGACGGCTGTCCGCGTCGAGCACCGCACCGCCGCCCGTCGCGATCACCGCGCCGTCGAGCAGCAATGCCTCCGCCAGCGTCGCGGCTTCCAGCGTGCGGAAGGCCGCCTCGCCGTCGTGCGCGAAGATCTCGACGACCGTTCGACCGGTGCGCGCCTCGATCAGCGAATCGAGGTCGACGAACGGCCGCTGCCAGCGTTCGGCGAGCGCACGGCCGACGGTCGTCTTGCCGGCCCCGGTCGGCCCCACCAGCACCCACGAACGCCGGCGATTCATGCGATCACCGCCGGCGTCGGCACGCCGCGCGCAGTGGCGGCGATCGATCGAGCGATCACAGCGGACAGGGGTGCGGCCGGCGCGGCGTGCAGGGTCTCGGGCATCGCATCACAATACCGCGATGGAGATCCCCGACCTGCTCGCCGACGCACTCGCCACCTTCGACCGCCTGTTCGCACAGGCCGGCGACGCCGGCGAGCCCGATCCCACCGCGATGGCCGTGGCTACCGCGGCGCTCGACGCGCGGCCATCGGTGCGCATGGTGCTGCTCAAGGCGCACGACGCGCGCGGCTTCGTGTTCTACACGCACATGGACGGTCGCAAGGGCCGCGAGTTGCAGGCCAATCCGCAGGCCGCGCTGCTGTTCCACTGGCCGCGCGTGGCCAACGGCGTGCAGGTGCGCATCGAGGGCGAGGTGGTGACGGTGGGCGACGACGAAGCCGACGCCTACTTCGCGTCGCGCCCGCGCGGCAGCCAGCTCGGCGCGTGGGCATCGAAGCAGTCCGAAACACTCGAATCCGCGGGCGAGTTCGACGCGCGCCTGGCGCAGGTCGAGCACGAATTCCACGGGCGGGACGTGCCGCGGCCGGCGCGCTGGACCGGCTTCCGGGTGAAGCCGCGGCGCATCGAGTTCTGGTACGGCGCGCAGTTCCGCCTGCACGAGCGCCACGTCTACGAGCGCGACGCCGCGGGGGACTGGACCACGCGGATGCTCTACCCGTGACGGGACCGCGCCGCATCGTCTGCCTCACCGAGGAGCCGACGGAAACGCTCTACGCGCTCGGCGAGGACCACCGCATCGTCGGCATCAGCGGCTTCACGGTCAGGCCGGCGCGCGCACGCAAGGAGAAGCCGAAGGTCAGCGCGTTCACAAGCGCGAAGATCGACGAGATCCTCAAGCTCGCGCCGGACATGGCGATCGGCTTCTCCGACATCCAGGCCGACATCGCGTCGGAGCTGATCCGCCGCGGCGTCGAGGTGTGGATCAGCAACCATCGCAGCGTCGAGGGCATCCTCGACTACATCCGCCGCCTCGGCGCGCTGGTCGGCGCCCACGAGCACGCGAACGCGTATGCCGACGCGCTGGCGCGCGACCTCGACGCGATCCGCGCGGCCGGCCGCGCCCTGCCGGTGCGGCCGAAGGTCTACTTCGAGGAATGGGACACGCCGATCATCAGCGGCATCCGCTGGGTCGCCGAACTGGTCGAGATCGCGGGCGGCATCGACCTGCTGCCGGCGCGCTCGATCGAGCCGCTGGCGAAGCAGCGCATCGTCGCCGACGAACGCGAAATCATCGACGCAGCGCCGGACATCATCATCGGCTCGTGGTGCGGCAAGAAGTTCCGCCCCGATCGCGTCGCCGCGCGTCCGGGCTGGCAGAACGTGCCGGCGGTGCGCGACGGCGAGCTGCACGAAATCAAGTCGCCCCTGATTCTCCAGCCCGGGCCGGCCGCGCTCACCGACGGCGTGCGCGAGCTTCAGCGGATCGTGCAGGCGTGGGCGGCAAAGCGGACCTGAGCGTCAGCGCGGATAGAAGTCGCGCGTGAACTGCAGGGTCGACGCCGCGGTGCCGTAATTCACCACCACGTCGAAGCGCAGGGTTTCGGGCGGGGCGATGTCGACCGTGCCGACGTAATCCACCGACCCGTCGATCTCGAGCGGACGCAGCGCGATCGGCGTTGCCGCCGCCGACCCCGCCGATGCGCGCGCTTCGATCGTAAGCGTCGGCGGAAGCGGCGCGTCGCCGTCGCGCCGCGCGCTCACCAGCAGCAGCGCGATGCGATCGGAGCGCTCCAGTCCGTACCGTTGCGCGATCGACGCGTCGAGCGTCGACGTCTGCACGACGCTCGCATGCACGGTGACGTCCCCCACGCGCGCCTGCGCCTCCTGCGCGGCGGCACTGGCCGAGGCGGTGGCGGGGGTCGAATCGCGGCCGCAGCCCGCGAGGGCGGTGGCGACGAGGAGGGCGAGGGCGATCGTGCGCATGGGCGGCCTCAATCGTTGGCGGCGGAGAGTTCGCGGCCACGCTGCGTGGCGCGGTCGATGGCGCGGTCGACCAGCGATTCGAAGCCGCCGGCCTGCAGCGTTTCGATCGCCGCCTGTGTGGTGCCGTTCGGCGAGGTGACGCGCGCGCGCAACACCGAGGCGGGCTCGCCCGACCGCGCGAGCATCGCGGCGGCACCCGCGAGCGTCTGCTGCACCAGCAGCGCGGCGGCGTCGGCCGGCAGGCCCTGGCGCTCCGCCGCGGCCTGCATCGCCTCCGCCAGCAGGAAGACGTACGCAGGGCCGCTGCCGGACACCGCGGTGACCGCGTCCATCAATGACTCGTCGGCGATCCATGCGGTCGGGCCGGCGGCGCGCAGCAGCGCTTCGGTGTCGTCGCGCTGCGCGGCGCTGACCGCCGGCGTGGCGAACAGCCCGGTGACGCCCTGGCCGATCAGCGCGGGCGTGTTCGGCATCGCACGCACCACCGCGCGGCCGCCGCCCAGCCAACGGTTGAGTTGCGCGCTGGTGATGCCCGCGGCGATCGAAACGATGAGCGGATTCGACGCCGCGATCCCCGCCAGCTCGCCGCAGACGTCGCGCATCACCTGCGGCTTCACCGCGAGCAGGCAGGTCGACGCCCCCTGCGCGGCCTCGGCGGCGTTCGCGAACACCCGCACGCCGAAGTCCCGCGCCAGCGCGTCGCGCAGGCCATCGACCGGCTCGGCCACGCGGATGGACGACGGCGGCCGGCCCTGCGCGACCAGCCCGCCGATGAGGCTGCGGGCCATGTTGCCGCCGCCGATGAAGGCGATCTCGGGAAGCGGGGCGTTCGTCATCGATGCGGTCCTCGATCGGGTACCGCAGGATAGCCCGCGCGCGATGTCGCTCAGCGCCCGCGTTCGCGCCGCAGGCGCCACAGCAGCGTGAGCGTGGCCGCGCCCAGCACGAGCGCGATCGCGAGCAGGACATACGCGCCGGCCAGCACCTGCGCACCGAGGCGACACGCCGCCTGCGTCGCGTCCAGGCGGCTCGGGCCGCAGCGTTCGAACCGCAGCGACGCGAGGACGATCGCGATCGCGAGCGTCGCCAGCCCGCCGAGTCCCGCCGCCAGCGTCGCCGCGGTCATCCGCAGCAGCCTGCGCAGGCCGACGGCGCTCACGTCGCGCGCGGCGGTCGCGCGCCGAACAGTGCGCTGCCGATGCGCACCATCGTCGCGCCTTCGCCGAGCGCCAGCAGGTAGTCGTCGCTCATGCCCATCGACAGCGTGTCGACGCCCGGATGCGCGGCGCGCAGCGCGTCGAAGAGCTGCTTCGCGGCGCGGAACGCGGGTCGGCGCGCTTCGAGGTCCGGCCACGGCGCGGGACTGATCATCAGCCCGCGCAGTCGCAGCGTGGGTTCCGCGGCGACCGCGGCCGCGAGCGCGGGCACCTCGTCGGGATGGCAGCCGTGCTTGGACGACTCGTCGTCGACGTTGACCTGCAGCAGCACGTTGAGCGGTTCGCGGTCGGCCGGGCGGTGGCGGGCCAGCGCGGCGGCGATGGAGGGGCGGTCGACCGACTGCACCCAGTCGAAGGCCACGGCCGCTTCCCGGGCCTTGTTGCCCTGCAGGTGACCGATCAGGTGCCAGGTGAGCGGCACTGCGACGCCGGCCGCTTCAAGCTCCTGCCGCTTGCGCAGGGCCTCCTGCACGTAGTTCTCGCCGAAATCGCGCTGCCCGGCGGCCGCGAGTTCCGCGATCGCAGTCGCAGGTTGCAGTTTCGAAACGGCGACCAGTACGGGCGGATTGCATCCGGCCGCGGCAGCCGCGCTATAAAGGGTTTCGGAGACCTCGCGAAGGGCGTCGGCGAGCACGTCGGTGTCCTTGGAACCGGCCGATTGCCGGGGCAGGGCGGGGTCCTATACTGCCCTCAGGGGGTCCGGACGGCCACGGCCGCGCGGATCGGAGGGATCGATTCTCACGGGGAACACAATGGATATCGCCGAGCTGCTGGCCTTTTCGGTCAAGAACAAGGCGTCGGACCTTCACCTGTCGGCCGGCCTGCCGCCGATGATCCGCGTCGATGGCGACGTGCGCCGCATCAACATCCCGGCGCTCGAGCACAAGCAGGTGCATGCGCTGGTGTACGACATCATGTCGGACAAGCAGCGACGCGACTACGAAGAGTTCCTCGAGGTCGACTTCTCGTTCGAGATCCCGGGCCTCGCGCGCTTCCGCGTGAACGCGTTCAACCAGAACCGGGGCGCCGCGGCGGTCTTCCGCACCATTCCGTCGGAAGTGCTCACGCTGGAAGACCTCGGCTGCCCGCCGATCTTCCGCGACCTGATCAACCAGCCCCAGGGCCTGATCCTCGTCACCGGGCCGACCGGCTCGGGCAAGTCGACCACGCTCGCGGCGATGCTCGACCACATCAACAAGCACGAGTACGCGCACCTGCTGTCGGTCGAAGACCCGATCGAGTTCGT
This sequence comes from Cognatilysobacter segetis, assembly GCF_004359965.1. Taxonomy (GTDB): domain Bacteria; phylum Pseudomonadota; class Gammaproteobacteria; order Xanthomonadales; family Xanthomonadaceae; genus Cognatilysobacter; species Cognatilysobacter segetis. The sequence goes on from NZ_SMRQ01000029.1 coordinate 8,396, forward strand.
GCACACCTCGCAGAAGTGCCTGATCAACCAGCGCGAGGTCCATCGCGACACGCATGGCTTCAACGAAGCCCTGCGCTCGGCGCTGCGCGAGGATCCCGACTACATCCTGGTCGGCGAGTTGCGCGACCTCGAGACGATCCGCCTCGCGCTCACCGCCGCGGAAACCGGCCATCTCGTGTTCGGCACGCTGCATACGTCGTCGGCCGCGAAGACGATCGACCGCATCATCGACGTGTTCCCCGCCGGCGAGAAGCCGATGGTGCGTTCGATGCTGTCGGAGTCGCTGCGCGCGGTGATCTCGCAGGCGCTGCTCAAGAAGGTCGGCGGCGGTCGTACGGCGGCCTGGGAAATCATGGTCGGCACGCCGGCCATCCGTAACCTGATCCGCGAGGACAAGGTCGCCCAGATGTACTCGTCGATCCAGACGGGTCAGGCGGCCGGCATGATGACGCTCGACCAGCACCTGCAGGACCTCGTGAAGCGCGGCCTCATCCTCAAGCCGCAGGCCCGCGAGTACGCGCGGGACAAGCGCCTGTTCGAGTGAGTCCGAACGCCCGCCTTCGGGCGGGCTCCGTGGCGCGGGCCACCGCGCGCCCCGGAGCGATGTCGTCGCGGTGGCCGGTCGCCGGACGCGGCCCACCTGAGAAGTCACGCGGAGATCCCCCATGAGCACGTCCCCCGCTTCCCCCTCGCCGGCCGCAAGTCCCGGCTCGATCGACTTCTCGTCGTACCTGAAGCTGATGGCGCAGCACCGCGCCTCGGACCTCTTCATCACGGCCGGCATGCCGCCGTCGATCAAGATCCACGGCAAGATTTCGCCGATCACGCAGCAGCCGCTCACGCCGCAGCAATCGCGCGACCTCGTGCTCAGCGTGATGAACCCGCAGCAGCGCGAGGAGTTCGAGAAGACCCACGAGTGCAACTTCGCGATCGGCGTGGCCAACGTCGGCCGCTTCCGCGTGAGCTGCTTCTACCAGCGCAACCAGGTCGGCATGGTGCTGCGCCGCATCGAGAGCCAGATCCCGACGGTCGACGAGTTGCAGCTGCCGCCGATCATCAAGACGCTCGCGATGACCAAGCGCGGCATCATCATGTTCGTCGGCGCCACCGGCACGGGTAAGTCGACCTCGCTCGCTGCGATGATCGGCTACCGCAACAAGAACTCGACCGGCCACATCATCACGATCGAGGACCCGATCGAGTTCGTGCACAAGCACGAGGGCTGCATCATCACGCAGCGCGAGGTCGGCATCGACACCGACAGCTGGGAAGCCGCGCTGCGCAACACGCTGCGCCAGGCGCCCGACGTGATCATGATCGGCGAGGTGCGCACGCGCGAAGGCATGGACCACGCGATCGCGTTCGCCGAGACCGGCCACCTCGTGCTGTGCACGCTGCACGCGAACAACGCCAACCAGGCGATGGACCGCATCATCAACTTCTTCCCGGAAGACCGCCGCACGCAGCTGCTGATGGACCTCTCGCTCAATCTCAAGGGCGTAGTCGCGCAGCAGCTGATCCCGACGCCGGACGGCAAGGGCCGCCGCGTCGCGATGGAGATCCTGCTCGGCACGCCGCTGGTGCAGGACTACATCCGCGACGGCGAGATCCACAAGCTCAAGGAGGTCATGAAGGAATCGACCAACCTGGGCATGAGGACCTTCGACCAGGCGCTGTTCGAGCTGTACCAGGCCGGGGAGATCTCCTACGAGGACGCCCTGCGCTTCGCCGACTCGCAGAACGAGGTGCGCCTGCGCATCAAGCTCGCGCAGGGCGGCGACGCCCGCACGCTGGCCGCGGGCCTGGGCGACGTCGGGATGGCCGACCTGCGCTGATCCGGCGGTCGCCGGACGGCAGCGATGGGGCGCCTTCGGGCGCCCTGTTCGTTCGGGGGCTTCCTTCTTCCGGCATCCGGTGGGCAGAATGCAGGCATGTCACTGCCCGACAGCCCGACGCCCCTCGCGAACCAGCTGCTGATCGCGTTGCCGTCGCTCTCGGGCTCCGGCTTCTCGAAGAGCGTCGCGCTGATCTGCCAGCACGACGAGGACGGAGCGCTCGGCATCGTCGTCAACCGACCGTCCGAGTACACGGTGGGCGAGGTGCTGGAGCAGATGGGTTTCGACGGCGGCTCCGAGGCGATGCGCGCCCAGCCGGTGCTCAACGGCGGCCCGGTGCACCGCGAGCGCGGCTTCGTGATCCATGACGGCGGCCCGCAGTGGGATTCCACCCTGGCGATCGGCGACGACCTCTACCTGACCACCTCGCGCGAGATCCTGGAGGCGATGTCGAAGGGCGAAGGCCCGGACCACGCCGTGATCGCGCTCGGCTGCGCCGGCTGGGGCGCCGGGCAACTCGAGCAGGAACTCACCGCCGACAACAGCTGGCTGACCGCGCCGGCCGACCCGGCGCTGCTGTTCGACACCCCGCTCGAGGAGCGCTGGCAGGCCGCGGCCGGCCGGATCGGTGTCGACCTGGCGCGGCTGGCCGATTACACGGGGCACGCCTGACCATGGGCGCGACGACGGTCCTCGGCTTCGACGTCGGCGCGCGCAGGATCGGCGTCGCGGTCGGCAGCGTGTTCGGTTGCGGCGCGCGGCCGGTGGCCGTGGTCGACGTACATGCGAGCGGCCCCGACTGGCCGGCGATCGAAAAGCTGGTACGCGAATGGCGCCCCGACGGCTTCGTCGTCGGCGACCCGATGACGCTCGACGGCGGCGACCAGCCGATCCGCAAGCGCGCCCACGCCTTCGCACGCGACCTCGGGCGCCGCTTCGGCAAGCCCGTCATGCTGATCGACGAGCGCTCCTCGTCGGTCGAGGCCGCGCAGCGTTTCGCGGTCGAACGGGCGCAGGGCGGCAAGCGTCGCCGCGACGCGCAGGTGCTCGACGCCGTCGCGGCCGCCATCATCATCGAGCGCTGGCTGGCCTCGCCGGCCGATGCGGTCGAGCTCGAAGCCACCCTCACCGGATAGACCATGCAGCACCTGCTCACGCTCGACGGCATGCCCCGCGCCACCGTCGTCGAGCTGCTCGACCGCGCGCAGCACTTCGCCGACCTGGCGGGCGATTCCGACGCGCTGCGCGGCACCGCGGTCTGCACGCTGTTCTTCGAGCCGTCCACGCGCACGCGCATGAGCTTCCAGCTGGCCGCGCAACGCCTCGGCGCGCACGTGCTGAACTTCGATGTTTCGACGTCGTCGGCCCGCAAGGGCGAGACCGCGCTCGACACCATGCGCAACCTCGAAGCGATGGGCGTGCGCGGCTTCATCGTGCGACATCACGACGACGGCGCCGTCGCGCGCCGGGCCGACGCGGCGCGTCCCGGTACGGCGCTGGTGAATGCCGGCGACGGACGCAGCGCGCATCCCACGCAGGGTCTGCTCGACATGCTGACCCTGCGGCAGGCCAAGGGCGAGGATTTCGCGCGCCTGAAGATCGCCATCGTCGGCGACGTGAAGCATTCGCGCGTCGCGCGGTCGGACCTGCACGCCCTGCGCGCACTCGGTGCCGCGGACGTGCGCGTCTGCGCACCGTCGGCGCTGTTGCCGGACGACGCGACCCTCGCCGGGTGTCACGTCACGCACGACCTGGACGAGGCCATCGACGGCGCCGACGCCGTGATGACGCTGCGCCTGCAGCGCGAACGCATGGAGGATGGGCTGGTCGACTCGCTCGAGGGCTACCACCGCGATTACGGCATCACCGCGACGCGGCTCGCGCGCGCGGCGCCGGACGCCGTGGTGATGCATCCCGGCCCGATCAACCGGGGCGTGGAGATCACCGACGAAGTGGCCGACGGGCCACGGTCGTTGATCCTGCGCCAGGTTGCGAACGGCGTCGCCGTGCGCATGGCGGTGCTGGAGCGGTTGCTCGCCGGCTGAGCCGGCGTCAGGCCTCGACCGGTTCGCCTTCCAGCGCCTGCAGCGTCGCGAGCAGGCGCGCGTCCCGGCTGCGCGTGGCCGCGGTGGGCGATACGCGGGCCGTGTCGTCGATCGCATCCGCGATCCGCAGCGCGTGCAGCATCGAAAGGCGATCGGCGGCGACGAGCGTGCGTGCCAGCGGGGCATCGTCCTGCGACGGCGACGCCATCGCCGCGAGTGCGCTGCACAGGCGTGCCTCCATGCGCCAGTGCGCCGCGGCGCGCGCGGAAAGTTCAGACGCGAGCGCGAGGAAGGCGGGTGCGAACCCCGGGTCGGCAGCGGCCTGCGCGAGGAGCGTGCGCGGCATCATCCGCAGCAGCGCGGCCAATCCGGTGGAGGCGATGACGGAAGCGAGCTGCGCTTCGCCGGCGTCGCAGACCGCGGCCGCGGCGAGTTCACCGCAGAGCCACGTGCGCGCTTCCGCCTGCCGCGAAAGCCATTCGCCGCAGCGCGCCGCCTGCTGCGAGGGATCGGCCTGCAGGATCGGACGCATCACGCTGGTGAGCACGACGTAGCGCAGCCCGTCGTTGCCGATCACGCCGACGGCCTGGGGCAGGGCGGTGATCGGCGCGCCGCGTCGGTAGTGGGCGCTGTTGGCCACGCGCACCACTTCGCCGGCGAGCGTCGGATCGCGCGTGAGCAGCGCGGCCAGGGAATTGGCGTCGCTGTCGTCGCGACGCAGCGCCGAGAGCAGCTGCGGCACGAGCGCGGGCAGGCGGGGCAGGCGCGCCACGTCGAGGCGCTCGGCGTGGGTCGTCAGGCGCGACAGGATGTCCTGCGCGAGTCCATCGGCCGGCGTCTCGCCCGGGGGCGCGTCGAGGAGATGGCGCACGAAGGCGGAGGCGAGGACACCCGGCTCGACCACCGAGGCATCGCCGCCATCGGCGAACGTCTCGTCCAACCCGGCGGGCGCCGGCACGGAATCGAGGTCGGCCGGCATCCCGGCCGCGGAGCGGCCCTGCAGGCGGCGCAGCAGGCGCGTAAGCATCGGAAATCCCCTTCCCTGGCCGACCGTCGGACGACCGGTCCCCGGAATCTTAGCGGCTGCGGGCGCGCCTACTTGAGCAGGAACAGCGTCGCGAGTCCCAGGAACGAGAAATAGCCCATCACGTCGGTGACGGTGGTCAGGAAGATGCCGCTGGCGAGCGCCGGGTCGAAGCCGAGCCGGCGCAGCGACAGCGGGATCAGCACGCCGGCGGTCGCGGCCGCGAGCTGGTTGATCACCAGCGCGGCGCCGATGACCACGCTCAGGCCCCAGTCCTGGTAGCGCAGCTGCACGATCGTGCCGAGGATGAGCCCGAGCGCCATCGAGGTGAGCAACGCGACCTTGCATTCCTTCCACAGCAGCGCGAGGTAGTTCGAGAAGCCGACCTGGCCCAGCGCGAGGCCGCGCACCATCAGCGCCAGCACCTGCGTGCCCGCATTGCCGCCCATGCCGGCGACGATCGGCATCAGCACCGCGAGCGCGACGAGCTTCTCGATGGAGCCTTCGAACTGGCCGACGACGTACGACGTCACGAAGGCGGTGGCGAGGTTGATCGTGAGCCAAAGCAGGCGTCGCCGGGTCGCACGCGGCACCGGGCTGAAGAGATCCTCGTCCTCGTCGAGGCCCGCGGCCGACAGCGCCTGGTGCTCGGCCTGCTCGCGGATGATGTCGACGACGTCATCGATGGTGATGCGGCCGAGCAGGATGTTGCCGCCGTCGACCACCGGCGCGCTCACCCAGTCGTGGTCGGAGAACTGCCGCGCGACTTCGCCGGCGGTCTCGCCGACGTAGATCGCGTCCTGCTCGTCGTCGACGAGGCGGTTGATCGGCGTGGACGGCTCCTGCGTAAGCAGGTCGGCGAGCGCGATGCGGCCCTGGTACTGGTGGCGCCGGCTGACGACGTACAGGTGGTCGGTGTGCTCCGGCAGCTCGCCGCGCAGGCGCAGGTAGCGCAGCACGACCTCGATGGTGGTGTCGGCGCGCACCGTCACCACGTCGGGGTTCATCAGGCGCCCGGCGGTGTCCTCGGGGTACGACAGCACCTGCTCGAGGCGCTCGCGGTTGTCGCGGTCCATCGACAGCAGGACCTGCTCGATCACTGCGTCAGGCAGGTCCTCGACGAGGTCGGCGAGGTCGTCGATGTCGAGGTCCTCGACCGCCGCGACGATCTCGTCGGGGTCCATCTCCGCGAGCAGGCCCTCGCGCACCTCGTCGCCGACGTGCACCAGCACCTCGCCGTCGTCCTCGGCGTCGACGAGCCCCCACACCACCGTGCGCTTGGCCGGCGGCAGCGATTCGAGGAGGTTGCCGATCTCGGCGGCCGAGAGCGTGTTGACGAGGCGGCGGACCGGGCCGAGCCGCCCGCTGTCGAGCGCGTCCGACAGCAGCCTGAGCTGCCGCGCGGTCTTCTCGTGGCGGACGGATTCGGCCATGCGCGCGTCCCGGCGGGGACCGGTGGGTCCGTGGGAAAGGTCGCAGCCGCCGGCACGGATGCCGCGCGACCAGGGTCAAAGGTTCATGCGCGCATTATCGCCGCTGCGTCGCGCGATGGACAGCCGCGGCGCACGTTTCGCTGGACGGCTCAGGCCCCGACGCCCGCGAGCCAGCGCTCGATGGCCTCGCGGTCGCGGGCGCGCAGCAACGCCGACCGCTTGGCCTGGAGCGCAGCGAAGTCGCAGTCGCGGATGCGCTGCCGCACCTCGAGCATCGTCCCGGGATGCAGGCTGAAGTCGGTGAGCCCGAGCGCGAGCAGTAGCGGCGCGTACTCCGGCGCCGCGGCCATTTCGCCGCAGACCGCGATCGGACAGGCATGGCGCTGCGCGAGCCGGATCGTGTCGCGCAGCACGCGGATCACCGCGGGATGCAGCGGCGTGTACAGGCGTCCGAGACCTTCGTGGTTGCGATCGACCGCGAGCAGGTACTGCACGAGGTCGTTCGTGCCGACCGACAGGAAATCGACCTCGCGGATGAAGGCGGGCAGCGCGAGCGCGGCCGCGGGCACCTCGATCATCACGCCCAGCGGCACGTCGTCGCCCAGCGGCAGGCCTTCGGCGCGCAGTTGGGCGGCGACGCGCGCCACCTCGCGGCGCACGGCAACCACTTCCTCGCCACACGTCACCATCGGCACCAGCAGGCGCACCCGTCCGTAGGCCGACGCGCGCAGGACAGCACGCAGCTGCGTCTCGAACAGCCCACGCCGCATCAGCGACAGGCGCACGCCGCGCAGGCCGAGCGCGGGATTGGGTTCATCGCGCAGCGTCAGCCCGGTGCGATCGGTCTTGTCCGCGCCGACGTCGAGCGTGCGGATCGTCACCGGCTGGCCGTTCATGCCCATGACGACGTCGCGGTACGCGCGGAACTGCTCGTCCTCGTCCGGCAGCTCGCTGCGCTGGAGGAACAGGAACTCGGTGCGGTAGAGGCCGACGCCCGCCGCGCCGAGCGCATGGGCTTCGGAGACGTCGTCCTGCGATTCGGCATTGGCGAACAGGCGGATGTCGACGCCGTCGAGCGTGCGCGTGGGCTCGCGGCGCAGGCGCGCGAGCTGGCGCCGCTCGCGCACGTGGCCACGCTCGCGCGCCTGGTGTTCGCGGAGATCGTCCGCGTTCGGCTCGATGACGACGCGCCCGCTGCCGCCGTCGACGATCAGTGCATCGCCGTCGTTGGTGAGATCGAGCGCGCCCTGGCAATCGACCACCAGCGGCATGTGCAGGCTGCGCGCGAGGATCGCGGTGTGGCCGAGCGGGCTGCCGCCCGTGGTCACCAGCCCCACGACGCCCTGCGCCTGCAGCTGCGCCATCTCCGCCGGGGCCACGCTTTCCGTCACCAGGATCTCGCCGGCGAAGCCGCGCAGCTCGCATTCGCGACGATGCAGCGCGGCGTGCACGCGGCCGATCACCTGGTCGATGTCCTCGACCCGGCTGCGGAAGTAGGGATCGTCCATCGCCTCGAACACGCCCGCGAGCCGATCGCGCTGCACGCGCAGCGCGTAGTCGGCGGTGAAGTGGCGGACGCGGACGAGCTCGTCGAGGCCGTGCAGCAGTTCGGGGTCGTCGAGCAGCAGCGCGTGCAGATCGAGGAACTCGCCGACCTCCTGCGCGAGCGCGCCGTGCAGCCGCGCACGCAGTACATGCATTTCGGCGCGCACCGCGTCGATCGCGCGATGCAGCCGCGCGAGTTCGGCCGGCGCCTCCTCGGGCAGCAGGTGCTGCTCGGCGATCTGCAGCGCGTGCGGCAGGCGCACCCGCGCGCGGCCGAGCACGGTGCCGCGGGACGCGCCCTGTCCGGTCAGCGCCTTGCGCATGCGATCAGCTGTCCTCGTCGAAGCGGCGCTCGAACAGCGCCTGCACGGCGTCGGCGGCCGCCATCTCGTCCTCGCCTTCCGCGCGCAGCTTCACCTGCGTGCCCTGGCCGGCAGCGAGCAGCATCACGCCCATGATGCTCTTGGCGTTCACCTCGCGACCCTTCGCGGTGAGGGTGCAATGGCTCCGGAACGGCGCCAGCAGCTGCACGAGCTTCGCGGTGGCGCGCGCATGCAGGCCGAGGCGGTTGGAGACGGTGAGGTCGCGTTCGATCATGGGGGACGTGGGTCTTCGCGTTTCGGTCGTGCGGACGGTGGAGGGAGGGAATCCTGGATCTCGGCGGGCGTCCGGCGGTTCGGGGCAGGGCCACGAAGCCCCGACCGCATCAGACATCGTCGACCTGTACGCCGTTGCGCCCGCCGGCGACGGCGATGCCGGGCAGGTCGGACAGCGCGAGGTCGCCGTAATTCAACACGCGCAGCAGCATCGGCAGGTTGAGCGCCGACACGCGCCGCACCGGCGTGCCGAGCTGCGCGAGCCGCGATGCGACGTTTGCGGGGCTCGCGCCGTACAGGTCAGTCAGCACCAGCACGCCGTCGCCGCCGTCCGCACGCCGGAGCGCCGCGCTCGCGAGCGGCAGCACCGTCGCGAGATCGGCGTCGAACGGCACCTCGAAGCATTCGATGCGCAGCGGCGGCGGCGTGAGCAGCCGCTCGGCGACGTGCTTCATCGCACTGCCGATGCCTTCGTGGGTGACGAGCAGGATGCCGACGGCCATGCCCCGACGTTAGCAGAGGCGCATGACCGTCCGGAAGCGGCCGTCAGTCCAGCTCGCGGTGATGCACCGCCACTTCCTGCCAGCCGGAGGCGCGCGCGTGCGAGGCCATGCGTTCGGCGAGGAACACGGAGCGGTGCCGGCCGCCCGAGCATCCGAACGCGATGGTCGCGTAGCTGCGGGTGCTGTCGGCCTGCAGCCGCGGCAGCCACGTGTCGAGGAAGCCGCGGACCTGCAGGAAGAATTCCTCGACGTCGGGCTGGTCGAGCAGGTAGTCGCTCACCGCGGCGTCGCGGCCCGACAGCGGGCGCAGCGAGGGGATCCAGTGCGGGTTCGGCAGCGCGCGTGCGTCGAACACGAAGTCCGCGCCAGCCGGGACGCCGCGCCGGTACGCGAACGATTCGAACAGCAGCGACATGCCCGCCTCGCTGCCGAGCCCGAACTCGGTGGTGACGTGGCGGCGCAGCTGGTGCACGTTCATGTCGCTGGTGTCGACCACCGCGTCGGCCAGCTGGCGCAGCGGCCGCAGCACTTCGCGCTCGAGCGCGATCGCCTCCGGCAGCGACTGCGTCAGCCGGCTCAGGGGATGGCGGCGGCGGGTGTCGGCATAGCGCTTGAGCAGCACCGCATCGCCGGCGTCGAAGAACACCAGCCGCGGATCGAAACCGAGTGCACCGACGGCCGCGAGTGCCTCGGGGACGCGATGGAGCTCGTCGTGCCGGTTGCGCACGTCGATGCCGACCGCGATCTTCGCCGGGCCGCCGTCGTCGCCCCCGGTGACGTCGGCGACCAGCCCGGGCAGCAGCGTCGCGGGCAGGTTGTCGACGCAGTAGAAGCCGAGGTCCTCGAACGTGTTCAGGGCCACCGACTTGCCGGAGCCCGACATGCCGCTGACGAGCACGAGCGTGGCGGTGCGTGCGTTCACGAGTCGCCCCGTTCGAGGAAGTGGCTGTGCCGTGCCATGAAGGCGGCGGCGGGATCGACGCCCTTGGCGCGCAGGATGTGCGTGCGCGTGGCCGCCTCGGTGAGCACCGCAAGGTTGCGGCCCGGCATCACCGGCAGGCTGATCATCGGCACGTCGAGATCGAGTACGCGCCGCATGCCGAGGTCGCCCACGATGCGTTCCATCCCGCCCGGCGTCGGCTCGAGCGAGGGCCGCGTCAGGTGCACGATCAGGCGCAGGTACTTGGTCCGCTTGACTGCGGTGTCGCCGAACATCTGGCGGATGTTGAGCACGCCGAGGCCGCGCACTTCCAGCATGTCCTGCAGCAGCTCCGGGCAGGCGCCGTCGAGCACGTCGGGCGCGATCTGGGTGAACTCGGGCGCGTCGTCTGCGACCAGCCGATGTCCGCGCGTGATCAGCTCCAGTGCGAGCTCACTCTTGCCGGCGCCGGCTTCGCCGGTAATCAGCACGCCGATCGAATAGATCTCCATGAACACGCCGTGCAGCGTGACGCGCGGCGCGAGCTTGCGCGCCAGGTGGTACTGCAGGTGGTTCAGCAGTTCATGGCCGCGTCGCGGCGAGATCCACAGCGGCGTGTCGGTTTCCTCCGCGGCGAGGCGCAGGTCCTCGGGGCAGGGCTGGTTCTTGCTGATCACCAGCGCCAGCGGGCGGAACTCCATGATCTTCTCGATCGTCTTCCAGCGCATGCGCGAATCGAGGCCATCGAGCCAGTCGAGTTCCTCGGTGCCGAGGATCTGCACGCGGTTGGGATAGATGATGTTGAGGTAGCCGCCCAGCGACGGTCGGCGCGATACCGTATCGCCCGATTCAAGCACGCGCGACGCACCACTTCGGCCGGCGGCCCAGCGCAGCGCGAGGCGCTCGGCCTGCTGGTCGAACAGCTCCTGCGCGCTGATGCGTGCGTTCATGCGTCGGTTCCCAGAAGGCGACGGGCGAGGTCGCGGTCGTCGCCGGCCGCGCGCAGCGAATCGCGGAAGCCGGCGTCGGAAAACCGCTCGGCCACCTCGCCGAGGTGCGCCAGATGGCCCGCGACGTCGTCGTCGGGCACGGCCATCGCGAAGACCAGGTCGACCGGCCGGGCATCGGCCGCGGCAAACGGCACGGCGCGGTCCAGCAGCACGAATGCCGCGCGCGCGCGGTCCAGTCCGGGCATCCGCGCATGCGGAATGGCAACGCCGTGGCCGAGCGCGGTGGTGGCGAGACGTTCGCGCTGGCGCAGGCGCTCGGCGACGTCGAGTGCGGGCAGCCCGTGGCCTTCCACGGGCTGCGAGAGCAGGGCGGCGACGTGCTGGAGCACGCCGTCGCGATCGAGGCATGCGCCGACCCGCCCGATGCGTTCGCGGTTGAGCAGGTCGGCGAAGGGCATGGGCCTCAGGCGGTCTCGACGACGCGCGCGAGGCGCTCACCGCGGTGGTGGTCGCCGCGCTTTTCCTTGTACTTGAGCAGCGCACGGTCGAGCTTGTCGGCGAGCAGGTCGATCGCCGCGTAGACGTCGAGGCCGTCGGCGTCGGCATGGATCGTATGGCCGGCCAGCGTGACCGTCGCCTCGGCCCATTGCCGGGTCTTCTCCACCGCCAGGACGGTGCGCACGTCGAACGGTCGCTCGACATGGCGCGCAAGGCGCTCGAACCGCGTCGCGACGTAGTCGCGCAGCGCCGGGGTGACGTCGATGTGCTGGCCGTGGATGTCGATTCGCATGGCTACTCCTGACTGTCGGTCGAGGCGGCCGGTGTGGCCGCGACCCCAGCATCGCACTTTCGCGCAGCGACGGATTGACGTCCGTCAAACACTGCGAAGGTCAGCCGATCCGGACGCGGTCCTGCGACGACGGGATCCCCAGCGACTCGCGGTATTTTGCCACCGTGCGGCGCGCGACCGTCACGCCGGCGGCGCGCAGCGATTCCACGAGGCGCGCGTCCGACAGGGGTTTGCGCGGGTTCTCCGCCGCGACCAGCTGCCGGATCATCGACTGCACCGCGGCGCTGGACGTTTCGTCCGTCGTGCCGCTGCCCACGCCCGAGGCGAAGAACGCGCGCAGCGGCAGCGTGCCGCGCGGTGTGCGCGCGTACTTGCCGGCGATGGCGCGGGAAATCGTCGACTCGTGCAGGCCCAGCTCCGCCGCGACCTCGCGCAGCGTCAGCGGCCTCAGGCCTGCGTCCCCGGATTCGAGGAACGCGGACTGGCGCTCGACGAGGCAGCGCGCGACGCGCAGCAGCGTCTCGCCGCGCGCCTCGACGTTGCGCAGCAGCCAGCGCGCCTCCTGCAAGTGCGTGCGCAGATACGCGGCGTCCGCGCTGGAGGTGTGCGGGATGAGCGATTCGTAGCCGCGGTTGATGCGCAGTCGCGGGCGCCCGTGATCGGCCAGTGCCGCGCGCCAGGCGCCGCGCTGGCGCCAGATCACCACGTCGGGCGTGACGTAGCTTTCCGGCGTCACCTCGCCCAGGCGCGCGCCCGGGCGCGGGTCCAGCGACAGCAGCAGGGCCACGGCGCGCTCCACGGCGTCGCGCGGTTCCGCGATCTCATGCGCGAGGCGGTCGACCCCCAGCCGCGGCAGGCGCTCCAGGTGCTCGCAGGCGATGTGCATCGCCAGGGCGCGGTCGGGCGTGTCCTCGGCGGTCGAAAGCTGCACGCACAGCGCTTCGGACAGCGTGCGCGCGCCCACGCCGACCGGATCGAAGCGCTGCACCACGTGCAGCACCGTCAGCATCTCGTCGAGGTCGGGAAGCGGCGGGTCCAGCGTGTCGGCGATCGCCTCCAGCGGCTCGCGCAGGTAGCCGTCCTCGGAGATGGCTTCGATGATCGCCACGCCGATCATGCGGTCGCGCGCGGACAGGCTGCTCAGGTGCAGCTGCCACAGCAGGTGGTCCTGCAGGGTCTCGGGGTCGGCGACCTGCTCGGCGAGGCTCCCCGACTCGGGGTCGTCGCCCTGGCCGCCGCGACCGCCGTCCGCCCAGCCCTCGAGCTCACTGTCGCTCCACGCCTCGGCGGGCGCTTCGGCGTCGCCGACATCGGCCTGCCGCGGGTCGGGCGCGACCGCCACTTCGCCGTCGTCCCATTCCAGCAGCGGGTTGCTCTCGACCGCCTCGGTCAGTTCCGCGTCCAGCTCGACCGACGACAGCTGCAGCAGGCGGATCGCCTGGCGAAGCTGCGGCGTCATCACCAGCTGCTGGCCGAGTGAAGCCTGGAGGCGCGGTTTCATCGACATGCAAGGTACACGGCGCTCGTGTCGCGGGTCAGCGGGATGGGCCGCCGTCGGTCGGGCGCCGCAGCATTACAGTCGGAACGTTTCGCCGAGGTAGACGCGCCGTACGTCGGCATTGGCGAGGATGGCGTCCGGCGCGCCCTGCGCGAGCACCACGCCCTCGTTGAGGATGTAGGCGCGGTCGCAGATGCCGAGGGTTTCGCGGACGTTGTGGTCGGTGATCAGGACGCCGATGCCGCGCTCGGTGAGGTGCCGGACGATCTTCTGGATCTCGCCGACCGAGATCGGATCGACGCCGGCGAACGGCTCGTCCAGCAGCATCAGCCGCGGCTTGGCCGCCAGCGCGCGCGCGATCTCGACGCGGCGGCGCTCGCCACCGGACAGGCTCGCGCCGATCTGGTCGGACACGTGCGAGATCTGCAGCTCCTCCATCAGCACGCCCAGTTCCCGCTCGCGCCCGGCGCGATCCAGGTCCGTGCGCAGCTCGAGCACCAGCCGGATGTTGTCGGCGACGCTCAGGCGGCGGAACACCGACGGCTCCTGCGGCAGGTAGCCGACGCCGTGCTTGGCGCGCGCGTACATCGGCTGCGACGTGATGTCCTTGCCGTCCAGCAGGATCTGCCCGGCATCGGCGGGCACGAGCCCGACGATCATGTAGAAGCAGGTCGTCTTGCCGGCGCCGTTCGGACCGAGCAGCCCGACGACTTCACCCGCGTCGAGGCTCAGTCCGAAATCCCGGACCACCTCGCGCGACTTGTAACTCTTGCGCAAACCTTCCGCGCGCAGCATCAGGGCGTGCCCGAGTTCTTGGGCAGGATGCGCATCTTCACGCGACCGCCGCCGGCCGCGCCGCCGCTGGCGACCTGGCCGCTGCGCATGTTGTAGGTCACCCGGTCGCCCGAGAGCGAGCCGCGCGGCTGCTGGATGCCGACGTTGCCGCTGAACACCACGACGTCGGCCTTCATGTCGTAGTCGGCCGCGCTCGACACGGACGACATCGGCGTGCCGTCGTCGAGCTGCTGGCTCATGCGGACCGGGCCGCCCCTCAGCACGGCGCGCACGGCCTCGCCGTTGCGCATGGTGATCTCGGCGGTGGACGCCGTGATGCGCAGCGTGCCCTGCGTGATCGTCACGCCGCCGCTCAGCACGGTGGGCCGGCTGTCGTCGGTCGAGTACACGGCCGAGCCGCCCTCGATGTCGATCGGCTGGCGGCGGTCCGAGCTGCGCGCGCCGGCGACGCCGACGGCGGCGAGGAGCGCGAGCGCGGTGACGGCCGCGAGGCTAGGGCGACTTTTCATAGCGTGCCTTGACGTTCTGGAGCTGCACGACGCGGCTGTCCAGCTTCGCGTCCATGCCGTGTCCGTTGAGTATAAGTCCCGGTTGCCTGACGACGACCTGCACGGGCGACGTGGCGCGGTTGGACTGCGGGAAAACATTGAGCTGCTGCGTATCCATGCGGATCGGCTGGCCGTCCGCGTCGATGCTGGTGGCGACGACGTCGCCACGCAGGCGGATTTCGTCGCCCGATGCCGACACCCATCCCTTCGCGGAATGCACGTCCCACGGCTTGGCGTTGCCGCCGGTGCGCACCGGGATGGCGAATACCGGCGTTGCGATGTCGAGCGTGCGCACGTCCGGGTCGCGCGTGAGCTTGGGCGCACGCAGCGTGAACGCCTCGCGGCCCTCCGAATCGAGCGAAACGAGCTCGAAGTCGTGGAGCGTGTAGTCCGATCGCCCTGCCTCGAGCGATGTCGAGCCCGTTGCGTTCTGGCGCCACAGCGCGCCACCGATGACGATCGCGGCGACGATCAGGATCGTGCTCAGCACCACGCGCCAACTCATGCCTGCGCTCCGAGTGCGGGCGGCCGCTCGGCGAGCAGCTCGCCGATCAATGCGTCCACGCACTCCTGGGCCTCGAGCAGCATGTCGCAGAAGGCGCGCGCCGCGCCGCGACCGCCGGGGCGGGGCGCATGCCACGCGGTCTCGCGCGCGAGCCACGGGTGCGCATCGGCCGGGCAGGCCGACAGGCCGACGCGGCGCATCACCTTGAGGTCGGGAAGATCGTCGCCCATGAACGCGACCTGCGAGAGCTCGAGGCCGAGTCCTTGAGCGAGGCCCTCGACGCACGCGAGCTTGTCGCCGATGCCGCTGCAGGCGCGCACGCCGAGCTCAGTGGCGCGACGCTCCACGACCGGACTCGTGCGGGCGGTCACCAGCGCGACCTCGATCCCGGCGCGACGAAGCAGCACGAGGCCCTGGCCGTCGTGCACGTGGAACGCCTTCGACTCGGCGCCCGCGCTGTCGTAGAGGAGGCGGCCGTCGGTGAGCGTGCCATCGACGTCGAAACAGGCGAGGCGCACGCGGCGGGCGCGATCACGCAGGTCGGCGGGGGCGGGGGCGGGCTTCGTCATCGTGATCAGGGGGTTAAACCACCCGTGCGCGCAACAGGTCGTGAATGTTGAGCGCGCCGACCACCCGCCCTTCAGCGTCGACCACGAGCAGACCGTTGATCTTGTACTGCTCCATCACGTGCGCGGCCTCCACGGCGAGCACGTCGGCGCCGATCGTGCGTGGCTGGCGCGTCATCACCTGTGCGATCGGCGTGGCGCGCATGTCGAGCTGCGCATCGTCGAGGGTGCGGCGCAGGTCGCCGTCGGTGAAGACGCCGAGCAGGCGCCTGTCGGCGTCCGCGACCGCGGTGAGGCCGAGCCGTTTCTGGCTCATCTCCACCAGCGCTTCGCTCACGGTGGCATCGGGGCCGACCACCGGCAGCGCGTCGCCGGCGTGCATGACGTCCGCGATGTGCAGCAGCAGACGGCGACCGAGCGCGCCGGCGGGGTGCGAGCGTGCGAAGTCGTCGGCGGTGAAGCCGCGCGCCTCCAGCAGTGCGACCGCCAGCGCGTCGCCCATCGCGAGCGAGGCCGTCGTGCTGGAGGTCGGCGCCAGGTGCAGCGGGCAGGCTTCGGCGGGCACGGACACGTCGAGGTGCATGTCCGCCTCGCGCGCCATCGTCGAGGCGGGCCGCCCGGTCATGGCGATCACGATGTTGCCCTGGCGCTTGAGCACGGGCATCAGCGTGAGGATCTCGTCGCTCTCGCCGGAGTAGGACAGCGCGAGCACGACGTCGGCGTCCGTGATCATGCCGAGGTCGCCGTGGGCGGCCTCGCCCGGATGGACGAAGAACGCGGGCGTGCCGGTGGAGGCGAGGGTCGCGGCGATCTTGCGCGCCACGTGGCCGGACTTGCCCATGCCGATGCAGACCACGCGGCCGCGGGCGTCGAGCATGGCCTGGCAGGCCTGCGAGAACGCGGCGTCCAGGCGCGCGCACACGGCCGCGAGGGCGTCCGCCTCGATCGCGAACACGCGTCGGCCGCTGGCGGGGAAGTCGATGGGGGCCGGGGCCGTCGTGCCGTGTTCCGCCATTTCGGACGGGGGTCCTTTCCGCTAGGCTAATCCGTCCAGTTTAAGCGGTCCGGCCGTTCCGCGCCCGGCGCCGCCCTTGCCGACAGGTAGTGCAGTGAATCCCCAGACCATCCGCGAGCTCATCGAGCAGGGCCTGCCCGGCGCGCGCGCCGACGTGCAGGGCGACGACGGCGTGCATTTCGAGGCCACCGTCGTCAGCGACGCCTTCCGGGGCAAGCTGCCGCTCGCCCGCCACCGCATGGTCTACGCCACGCTGGGCGACCGCATGGGCGGCGAGATCCACGCGCTCCAGCTCAAGACGCTGACGCCCGAGGAAGCGGGCGCCGCCGGCTGACCGCCACTCCACTTTTCCGGCCGAAAAATCCATGCAGAAGATCGTTGTCGAAGGCGGCGCGCCGCTGAACGGCGAAGTCCGTATTTCCGGCGCCAAGAACGCCGTCCTGCCGATCCTCTGCGCGACGCTGCTCGCCGACGGGCTGGTGACGCTGCGCAACGTGCCGCACCTGCACGACGTGCACACCACCGCGCGGCTGCTCGCCGAGCTGGGCGCGCGCGTCGGCGACGGCGGGCCGGGCGTGGTCACCGTCGACCCGACGACCGTCAACAGCCACGTCGCCCCGTACGAGCTGGTCAAGACGATGCGAGCGTCGGTGCTGGTGCTGGGTCCGCTGCTGGCGAAGTACGGCCATGCGGAAGTCTCGCTGCCGGGCGGCTGCGCGATCGGCTCGCGCCCGGTCGACCTGCACATCAAGGGCCTGCAGTCGCTCGGCGCGCAGATCTCGGTGGAAAACGGCTTCATCAAGGCGCGCGCGGACAAGCTGCGGGGCGCGCGTCACGTGTTCGACATCGTCAGCGTCGGCGCCACCGAGAACGTACTGATGGCCGCGACGTTGGCCCAGGGGCGGTCGGTGATCGAGAACGCGGCGATGGAGCCCGAGATCGTCGACCTCGCCGAATGCCTGATCGCGATGGGCGCGAACATCACCGGCGCCGGCACCGGGCGCATCGTGGTGGAAGGCGTCGACCGCCTGCACGCCTGCGAGCATTCGGTGGTGGCCGATCGCATCGAGGCAGGCACGTTCCTGGTCGCCGCGGCGATGACCGGTGGTCGCGTCACGATCACGCATGCGCGGCCGGACACGATGGACGCCGTGCTCGACAAGCTGCGCGATGCCGGCGCCGAACTCGACTGCGACGGCGACCGCATCACGCTGGACATGAAGGGCCGCCGCCCCAAGTCGGTCGACATCACCACGATGCCGCATCCCGGCTTCCCGACCGACATGCAGGCGCAGTTCATGGCGCTCAACTGCGTGGCCGACGGGGTGGGCGTGATCAATGAAACGATCTTCGAAAACCGCTTCATGCACGTCAACGAGCTGCTGCGCCTCGGCGCGGACATCCGTGTCGACGGTCATACGGCGGTGGTACGCGGCGTGCCCCGCCTGAGCGGCGCGCCGGTGATGGCGACGGACCTGCGCGCCTCGGCGTCGCTGATCCTCGCGGGTCTCGTCGCGAACGGCACGACGACGATCGACCGTATCTACCACCTCGACCGCGGCTACGAGAACATCGAGCAGAAGCTGTCGGGGCTTGGTGCGAAGATCTCGCGCATCGGCTGATCGCCAGCGGCAACGCCAACAAAAAAGCCCCGCCGATGCGGGGCTTTTTCGTGGCCGTCGGATCGCTTACTGGGCGATCCGCAGGTCGATGGTGTCGCCGTCGTCCACCTGCATGATGCGCACCGGCACCGGCACGCCCGGCACCACCCACAGCGTGGTCTTCTTGCCGCCGCCCGTGCTCACCACCTTCGTCGCCTGCTGCGACTTGCCGCCGACCGTGACCGCGTCCTTGCCGGCGACGGTATAGGTCAGGTCGCGCGCCTTGCCGTTGTCGACCATGCGGTAGCGCAGCGGCTTGCCGGCGGTCGCGTCGCGCGCGATCGCCAGGTTCACGAGCAGCGCGTCGAGGTCCCCCTTGCGCAGCGCGATCGGGCCGGCGCGATCGGCCTTCACGTCGCCCGACCACGTCGCGACGCCGCGCGACCAGTCGTAGCTCGCCTTCTTGTTCGACTTCTTGATCAGCAGCTTGTTGCTGTCGGTGCCCGACAGCGGGCGCAGCACGCCGCCGTCCTCGTCGAACACGGTCGTCTGGACCAGGTTCGCCATCTGGTTGTGGATTTCGAGCGTGTAGCGCCACTGGCCATTGCCCGCGGGCTCGATGGCCATGCGGCCCGTCGCCTTCATGCCCATGTAGTTCGCCTGGTACGGCGCGCTGAACGGCTGCGCGGCGAAGGCGGGCGCGCCGATGAGGGCGAGCGAGGCGGCCAGTACGGCGCCGCGGAGGAACGTCTTCGTCATGTGGTCAGGCTCCCTTGTATTCGACGAGGCGAAGATCGTAGGTGTCTTCGCCGTTTTCACGTTGCAGGATGCGGATCGGCGTCGGAACGCCGTCCGCGACCCAGATCGAGGTCTGCTCGGCGCCGGACTGGACCCGGTCGACGCGCAGCGCGCTGTAGCGCAACTCGCCGACGCTCATGTCCTCCGGCGTGGCGGACACGACGTACTGCTGCACGCGGGCGCGACCGCTGTCCACGTACCGGTACTGAAGCGTCTGCCCCGGCTGCGCGTCGCGGATCACCGCGAGGTTGATCAGCAGGCCGCTCATGTCGCCCGGCTGCAGATCCACCGGCGACCGGCGGGTCTTCTTCACATCCCCGGTCCAGGTCGCCTTGCGAGCCGACCAATCGTAGATACCGGTGGTCTGCTTCCGCGTGAACAGGACTTTGCGCACCGTGCTCTGGGCGATCGGTCGATAGGCGCCGTTCACCTCGTCGAAGACGGTGCTCTGCTGAGCGTTCAGTCCGGCGAGTCCGATCAGGCCCTTGCCGTCCATCACCAGGTCGACGCGCCAGCGGCCGCCGTCGGGCGCCACCGACAGGGTGGCGACGCCGAGCGCGCGGCCTCCGCGGTAGACGTCGTAGGTGGCACGGAACGGTTCCACGGCCTGCGCGAGCCCGGCGACCCACAGCAGGGCGGCGGCCAGCCCCCACCGCGTGAACGTCCTCATGCCTCGATCTCCACGAGTTCGGTGCCCGCGAGCTGCAGCGGCCGCGCGAGCCGGCGGCCGTCGAGCATGACCGAACCGCCGTCGAGTCGCAGGCGGCGCGCCGCGAACAGCCCCAGTGTCGCCAGCAGCAGCGGGTGCTCGCGGTCCAGCACGCGAGCGGCGAGCGCGGCGGCGTCCTCACCCGGCACCACGGCCACGCGCGTTTGCGCGATCACCGGCCCGCCATCGAGTTCCGCGCTCACGAAATGCACGCTGGCGCCGTGTTCGAGTGCGCCCGCCGCGAGCGCCTGCTCGTGCGTGCGCAGGCCCTTGAACAGCGGCAGCAACGACGGATGGATATTGATCATGCGGCCCTTCCATGCCTCGACCTGGGCGGCGCCCAGCAGGCGCATGTATCCGGCGCAGACGATGAGGTCGGGCTGAACCGCCTCGATCGCCTCGAACAGCGCGGCGTCGAATCCGTCGCGGGAATCGAAGTGCGCGGGCGTCACGGCGACCGCCGCGATGCCGGCGCCGCGCGCGCGTTCCAGTGCCTTCGCGCCGGCCCGGTCGGAGAACACGCCGACCACGGTGGCATCGAGGACGCCGTCGCCGATGGCGTCGAGGATCGCCTGCAGGTTGCTGCCGCGGCCGGAGGCGAGGACCGCCAGACGCAGGGGCGCGGCCATCAGCCGATGCGCACGCGCTCGCCGTCCGCGCGGACGACCCGGCCGATCGGGCGGTGCGCGAGGCCGAGGCGGTCGAGGTCGCCCGCGACGGCCGCCACGTCGTCCGGCGACACCACCAGCACGAAGCCGATGCCGCAGTTGAACGTGCGCCACATCTCCTCGTCTGCGACGGCGCCTTCGCGCTGCAGCCAGTCGAACACCGGCGGCAGGACGATCGCGCTGGCGTCGATGTCGAGGCCGAGCCCTGCGGGGATCACGCGGATGATGTTCTCGGTGAGGCCGCCGCCGGTGATGTGCGCCATCGCGTGCAGGTCGTGCGCGGCGAGCAGTTCGAGCACCGGCTTCACGTAGAGGGCGGTCGGCGCCATCAGCGCGTCGACCAGCTTCACGCCGCCGATGTCGAGATCGGCGGGGCGGCCGGCGCGGTCGTAGATCCGGCGCACCAGCGAATAGCCGTTCGAATGCGGGCCACTGGAGGCGATGCCGACCAGCACGTCGCCCTCGCGCACCTTCGCGCCGTCCAGCAGCTTCGACTTCTCGACCGCCGCCACGCAGAAGCCCGCGAGGTCGTACTCGCCCGGCGCGTACATGTCGGGCATCTCGGCGGTCTCGCCGCCGATCAGCGCGCAACCGGAGAGCTCGCAGCCGCGCGCGATGCCGCCGACGACCGCCGCGGCGGTGTCCACGTCCAGCTTGCCGGTGGCGAAGTAGTCGAGGAAGAACAGCGGCTCGGCGCCCTGGACCAGCACGTCGTTCACGCACATCGCCACCAGGTCGATGCCGATGGTGTCGTGGCGGCCGAGCTGCTGCGCCAGCTTGAGCTTGGTGCCCACGCCGTCGGTGCCGGACACCAGCACCGGCTCGCGGTACTTGCCCGACAAGTCGAACAGCGCGCCGAAGCCGCCGAGCCCGCCCATCACCTCGGGACGGAAGCTGCGCCTGACCAGCGGCTTGATGCGCTCGACGAGCTCGTTGCCCGCGTCGATGTCGACGCCGGCCTCGCGGTAGGTGAGCGGGGCGCGGTCGGAGGACTGGGACACGGCGGTCTCGGCGATCGTGTGAAGAGCCCGCGATTCTACCAGCGCGCACCGCCGCGGCCGGCCGCCGTGGACGGCCCGGCGGCGCTGCGGCACCATGTCCGGCCTGTCCACGACCCCTGGCTGGCGATGGCGCGCGCGTCCCGATTCCTCTCCGCATTCCTCCTGCTCGCCTTCAGCACCGTCGTGCTGGCGCAACGCGTGGAGGGTTCCCGGGCGCAGGCGTCCGGCCCGTACTCGGCCGAAGTCGTCGTCAACAACCAGACCGATGCCCAGCGCAATACCGGCTTCGCGCGTGGCCTGCTGCAGGTGCTGCAGCGGGTGACGGGCGACCGCTCGGTGAACCAGAAGCCGGGCGTCGGCGACGAACTGCGCCGCGCGCGGCAGTACGTCGACCACTACGACTTCCGCCAGGACGAGGGCATCGGCCCGACCGGCGCACCGACCTACAACACGACCCTCGTCGTCCAGTACGACCCGAAGAAGGTCGACGAGATCATCAGCACGCTGGGCCTGCAGTCCTGGCCGACGCCGCGCCCGAAGCCGGTGCTCTGGCTCGCCATCGACGACGGCTCCGGCCCGCGCCTGGTCGGGCTGAACAAGAGCGGTGCCGCGCGGCCGGTGCTGGATCGCGCCAAGCAGCGTGGCTACTCGCTGGGCCTGCCCGCGGGCACGGCCGCCGAGCAGGCGCTGGTCGGGTCGATCTGGCGCGGCGACACCGCGGCGATCGCGCGCGCCTCGTCGAAGTACGCACCGCCGATGCAGCTGATCGGCAAGCTCTACCGGACCGTCGCGGGCGGCTGGCAGGCGGAATGGACCTTCCTCGACAGCGGCCGCCAGCTCGCCAAGACCGCGACCTACGACCGCGACGCCCGCCGCGCCATGGCCGGCGGCGCCGACATCGCGGCCGATGCGCTGATCCGCAAGTACGCCAAGCCCGGCAAGACGCTGGGGCCGCCGGGGCGTTACGTGGTGACGATCACCGGCGTGAACAGCACCGACGACTTCATCCGCCTGGCCGCGTATCTCGAACGCAGCGCGGTCGTGAAGCGCGCGACCGCGCTGCGCGCCACGCCCGATGGCCTGACCTACGAGCTGGAGCTCGTCAGCGGCGTCGCCGGGTTCTCGAAGGCGGTCGCGAAGGACGGCGTGCTGGAGCCGGTGGGCGACGACGACGCGACGACCACCTTCCGCCTCCGCTGATGCACGCGCCGGCGCTCGACGACATCGCGCGCTTCCTCCGCCGCCTGCAATGGGCGGCGGCGGTCGCGCTCGCGGGCTGGCTGCTCTGGCTGCTCGCACCGGTGCTGACGCCGTTCGCGATCGCCGCGCTGCTGGGCTGGCTCGGCGATCCGATCGTCGACCGGATGGAAGCGCGCGGGCGCAGCCGGGGCACCGCGGTCGCGATCGTGTTCATCGTCATGACGCTCGCCGTGCTCGCGGTGATGCTGGTGCTGGTGCCCGCGCTGGAGCGGCAGATCGTCACGCTGGTGCAGTCGATCCCGCATTACCGCGACTGGGTCGTGGGTACCGCGGTGCCGTGGGTGGAGACCCGCACGGGATTCCAGCTGCAGGCGTGGCTCGACCTCGACCACCTCGTCGAGCTCGCGCGCACGCACTGGGAGCGCGCCGGCGGCGTCGCGGCCGCGATGCTCGGCTATCTGTCGCGCTCGGGCTTCGCGCTGATCGGCCTGCTCGCCAACGTCGTGCTGCTGCCCGTGCTGACGTTCTTCTTCCTGCGCGATTGGGACCTGCTCGTCGAGCGCGTCGCCTCGCTGGTGCCCCGTGCGCACCTGCCGGTCGTGGCGCGACTGGCGAAGGAATCCAGCGACGTCCTCGGCGCGTTCCTGCGCGGCCAGTTCCTCGTGATGCTGATCCTGGGCGTGATGTACGGGGTCGGCCTGTGGCTGGTCGGGCTCGACCTCGGGATCCTGATCGGCCTGACCTCGGGCCTGCTGACGTTCGTGCCGTACCTCGGCCCCACCAGCGGCATCGTGCTGGGCCTCGTGGCCGCGCTGGTGCAGTTCGGCGACTGGCAGCACATGGCGGGCGTGCTCGCGGTGTTCGGCGTCGGCCAGATCATCGAGAGCTACGTGCTGACGCCGAAGCTGGTGGGCGACCGCATCGGCCTGCACCCGATGGCGGTGATCTTCGCGGTGCTCGCCGGCGGGCAGCTGTTCGGTTTCCTCGGCATGCTGCTGGCGCTGCCGGTGGCGGCGGTGGCCAATGTGCTGCTGCGCTACGCGCACGAGCGCTATCGCGAGAGCCGGCTCTATGCGGGCGACGCCCCCGTCATCGTGACCGACGCGGGCCACGGGCCGGCCTGATGCCGACCGGCCGTCACGTGCCGCAGCTGCCGCTGGCGCTGCGGTATCCGCCCGACCAGCGCCTGGAAACGTTCGTCGCCGCGCCCGACGGCGCGCTGGCGCTGCTCGCGGCGGTGGCCGACGGCACGTCGCAGGACTGGCTCTACCTGAGCGGCCCGACCGGCGCCGGCAAGACCCATCTGCTGCTGGGGGCCTGCGCGCAGGCACTCGAGGCGGGCCGGCGGCCGGCCTACCTGCGGCTCACCGGGCTGGCCGGGCGCGTCGGCGATGCGCTGCAGTCGCTGGAAGGCATGGACCTCGTCGCGCTCGACGACCTCGACGCCGTCGCGGGCGAACGGCCGGACGAAGTCGCGCTGTTCGACTTCCACAACCGCGCACGCGCGGCCGGGACCCGCGTGGCCTACGCCGCCAGCGTGCGGCCGGATGCGCTCGGGCTCTCGCTGCCCGACCTGCGCTCGCGCCTCGGCCAGTGCATCGGCATCGCGCTGCAGCCGCCGGGCGACGACGCGCGTCGCGAGGTGCTCCGTCAGCGCGCGCAGCGCCGCGGGCTGGCGGTGGATGACGTCGCGATCGACTGGCTGATGCGTCGCGTGGACCGCGACCTCGGCAGCCTGACGCAGCTGTTCGACCGCCTCGACCGCGAGGCGCTCGCGGCGCAGCGCCGGCTCACCGTCCCGTTCCTGCGCGACGTGCTCGGCCCCGATCTCTGAGCCGGGCTATTCGGCCGTCACCGGGTCGATGATGCTGCTCACCTTCGAGATGCGATCGGCGGGAAACCCGCCGCGCGTCGCGTGCTCGCGGATCAGCGCTTCGCTCGGCGCGGTGTAGACGCAGTAGACGCGGTCGTCGGTGACGTAGCTCTGCACCCACTGGATATGCGGGCCGAGCTCGTCGAGCACGCTGCAGGACTTCTGCGAGATCGCCTTCAGTTCCTGCGGGGACAGCGATCCGGCACCGGGGATGTTGCGTTCGATGACGTAGCGCGGCATGGCGGCGGCTCCGTGGAAGGAGCCTTCGACTGTACGCCGCGTCCCCGGCGCCGCCGCGCCAGTGGTCGGCCCGTCAGGCCGCGTCGCGCAGCGCGCGATCGAGCTGCTGCAGCCGCTCGGGCGTGCCGACATCCGTCCAGCGGCCGCGGTGATGCTCGCCGGTGACGGCGTCGGCGCGCATCGCCTCCCGCAGCAGCGGCGCGAGCTTGAAGCGTGGCGGCGCGTCCGCGGCACCGGGGGCGTCCCCGATGATCTCGCGCCAGCGGTCGAACAGCGCCGGGCGGTACACGCCGATGCCCGAGAAGGTCAGCGTCGACGCGCCCTCGCTGCGTACGTGATCGCCGGCCAGTGCGAAGTCGCCGCGCGCGTTGTGGCCCGGATTGTCGACCAGCACGAGATGCGCGAGGCCCTCGGGCGCGTTCGGCAGTCGTGCGAAGTCGTAATCGGTCCAGATGTCGCCGTTCACGGCGACGAAGGGCGCACCGTCGGGCGACAGCGAAGCGAGCGCGTTCCACATGCCACCGCCGGTCTCCAGCGGCGTGGCGCCTTCGAACAGATACCGCAGGCGCAGCCCCCAGCGCGCGCCGTCGCCGAGCGTCCGCTCGAACGTATCGGCGAGCCAGCTGGTGTTGACGACCACTTCGTCGACGCCGATCGCCGCGAGCTTCTCCAGATGCCACGCGATCAGTGGCTTGCCGCCGGCCTCGAGCAGCGGCTTGGGCGTGGTGAGCGTGAGCGGGCGCATGCGCTCGCCGAGGCCCGCGGCGAAGACGAGCGCCTTCATGCGTCGATGCGCGGGAACGTCGCGCGCACGCGGCGCTCGATCACGCGCGCGAGCGGCGCGAGCTCGGGATAGCGCGGCAGCACGGCGTCGAGATAGGCGACGAAGCGCGGCGCATCCTCCAGGTATTTCGGCTTGCGGTCGCGATGGTTCAGGCGCGCGAAGATGCCGAGCACCTTGAGGTGGCGCTGCACGCCGATGAGGTCGGCATCGCGCAGGAAGCGTTCCAGCGGCGGGACGGGCAGCCCCGCGGCGAGCGCGCGCTCGTGGTAGCGACGCAGCCAGCGCAGCACCGATGCTTCCGGCCAGCTCAGGAACGCGTCCTTGAACAGGCTCAGCGCGTCGTAGGCGATCGGGCCGACGACCGCGTCCTGGAAATCCAGCACCGCCGGGCCGTCGCCGTCGTCGGTCGGCATCAGGTTGCGCGGCATGAAATCGCGATGCACCAGCACCGTCGGCTGCGCGAGCGCGGCGTCGATCAGCACGCGGTAGGCAGCGTCGAGGTTCTCGAGGTCGTCGCAGTCGAGCTCATGCCCGAGGTGGCGAGCGAGGAACCATTCGTCGAACAGGCGCAGCTCGCGCGTGAGCAGCGCCTCGTCGTAGGCGGGCAGGCCCGCGGGCGGCGCGATGGCCTGGAGCTTGAGCAACTGGCCGACGGCGGCCTCGAACAGCTCGTCCGCGTTGGTGTCGATGATCACGTGCAGGTAGGTCTGCGCGCCGAGGTCCTCGAGCAGCAGGAAGCCCGCGTCGACATCGCGCGCCAGCACGCGCGGCACGCGCACGCCGCCCGATTCGAGCACGTCGCGCAGCGCGAGCCAGGGGCGCACGTCCTCCTTGTCGGGCGGGGAGTCCATGACGATGCGGGTCGGCGATTCGCCGACCGTGCGCCAGTAGCTGCGGAAGCCGGCATCCGCCGACGCGGCGACCAGCGTGATGTCCGGGTGGCCGGTGGCCGACCGGGCCCAGTCGAGGCGCGCCGCTTCGCGCGCGTCGGGGGTAGTGCCGTGATCCATTGCGACTCCGCGCGGCGACGGCCGCGAGGCGACAGGGTAGCGGGGCGGCGTCGGCGTGCAATCGCGGACGCGCCCCGCGCCGTGTTCACGGCAGGCTGGTGTCGCCGATCGACTGCAGCCAGTCGTCGTCCGACCCCTCGGCGACGCCCTCGAACAGCACCGTGGACAGGTAGCGCTCGCCGGTGTCCGGGAGCATGGTCAGGATGACCGACCCCTCCGGTGCCGACTCGGCCACGCGCAGCGCCGCGGCGGCGGTCGCGCCGGCGGAGATGCCGACGAAGAGGCCTTCCTCGGCGGCGAGCCGGCGCGCGGTGTCGCGGGCGAGGGTGTCGTCGATCTTGAGGATGTCGTCGACGACCGAGCGGTCCAGCACCTCGGGGATGAAGTCCGGCGTCCAGCCCTGGATCTTGTGCGGCTGCCACGGCTCGCCGGACAGCAGCGCGGCACCGGCCGGCTCGGCCGCGATTACCTTGATGCCCGGCCGGGCGCGCTTGAGCACCTGGCCCGCGCCCGTGATCGTGCCGCCGGTGCCCCAGCCGCTGACGAAACAGTCCAGGCGGCGGCCGGCGAAGTCCTGCAGGATCTCCGGACCGGTGGTGCTGCGGTGGAAGGCCGGGTTCGCCTCGTTCTCGAACTGGCGCGCGAGGAACCAGCCGTGCTTCTCCGCGAGCTCCCGCGCCCGGCGCACCATGCCCGTGCCGCGCTCGGCCGCCGGTGTCAGGATCACCTTCGCGCCGTACGCGCGCATCAGCTTGCGGCGCTCGATGGAGAACGTCTCCGTCATTACCGCCACGAACTTGTAGCCGCGCGCGGCGGCCACCATCGCGAGCGCGATGCCGGTGTTGCCGGAGGTCGCCTCCACGATCGTGTCGCCGGGCTTGAGCAGGCCGCGCTGCTCGGCGTCGAGCACGATGGCCAGCGCCAGCCGGTCCTTGACCGAGCCGCCGGGATTGAACGATTCGACCTTCGCGTAAAGGGTGACGTTCGACGGCGCGACGCGCTGGAGGCGGACGATCGGCGTGCGGCCGATCGTGTCGAGGATGCTGTCGTGAAGGGCCATGGCGGTGGCTCGCGGGGGAGGACCGCTAGGGTGCAGCCCCCAGTGTCAAACCGGCGCGCCGCTGGTCGAACGCTGCGGCGGCACGGATCGGACACCGACCGCCGCCACGTCCGCAGGCCGCCAGCGGCCATAATCCCCGGACCGACGCACGCCCCCCGCCCGATGACCTTGCCCCGCCTCAGCCACCTCGATCGCCTCGAGGCCGAAAGCCTGCACATCCTGCGCGAGGTCGCGGCGTCCTTCCGCAATCCGGTGATGCTCTATTCGGTGGGCAAGGACAGCTCGGTGCTGCTGCACCTGCTGCTGAAGGCGTTCTTCCCCGCGCGACCGCCGATCCCGCTGCTGCACGTCGATACGACGTGGAAGTTCCGCGAGATGATCGAGTTCCGCGACCGCCGCGCGGCCGAAACCGGGGTCGAGTTGCGCGTGCACACCAATCCCGACGGGCTCGCGCAGGGCATCGGCCCGGTCTCGCACGGCGCCACCGTGCATACCGACGTGATGAAGACGCAGGCGCTGAAGCAGGCGCTCGACCGCTACCGCTTCGATGCCGCGATCGGCGGCGCGCGCCGCGACGAGGAGAAGTCGCGCGCCAAGGAGCGCGTGTTCTCGTTCCGCAACCGGCAGCACGCCTGGGATCCCAAGAACCAGCGGCCCGAACTCTGGAGCCTGTACAACGCACGCATCGAGCCCGGCGAATCGGTGCGCGTGTTCCCATTGTCGAACTGGACCGAGCTCGACATCTGGCTCTACATCTACCGCGAGAGGATCCCGGTGCCGTCGCTGTACTTCGCGGCCGAGCGTCCGGTGGTCGAGCGCGACGGCGCGTTGATCATGGTCGACGACGAGCGCTTCCCGCTGCGCGAGGGCGAGGCGCCGTCGATGCGCCGCGTGCGTTTCCGGACGCTGGGCTGCTATCCGCTCACCGGCGCCATCGAATCCGAGGCCGACACGCTGGAGAAGATCATCGCCGAGATGCTGGTGGCCACCACTTCCGAGCGGCAGGGCCGCGTGATCGACCACGATCCGTCGGCGTCGATGGAGAAGAAGAAGCGCGAGGGCTATTTCTGATGACGCGTCCGGACGACGCGGCCGCGACGGTCGCCGCCTACCTCGCCGACCACGAGTCGCGCGACCTGTTGCGTTTCATCACCTGCGGCAGCGTGGACGACGGCAAGAGCACGCTGATCGGCCGCCTGTTGCACGATACGCGCGGGCTGTTCGAGGACCAGCTCAGCGCGCTGGAGAAGGACAGCCGCCGCCACGGCACGCAGGGCGAACGCATCGATTACGCGCTGCTGCTCGACGGCCTCGCCGCCGAGCGCGAGCAGGGCATCACCATCGACGTCGCCTACCGCTTCTTCAGCACGGCCAGGCGCAAGTTCATCGTCGCCGACTGCCCGGGGCACGAGCAGTACACCCGCAACATGGCGACCGGCGCGTCCACCGCCGACGCCGCCGTGGTGCTGGTCGATGCGCGCAAGGGCCTGCTCACGCAGACGCGCCGCCACAGCTACATCGTCTCGCTGCTCGGCATCCGCCACGTGCTGCTGGCCGTGAACAAGATGGACCTGGTCGGCTACGACCAGGCCACGTTCGACGCGATCGCGGCCGAATACCGCACGCTCGCGGCGTCGATGGGCATCGAGCACGTGAGCGCGGTGCCGCTGTCGGCGCTGGAGGGCGACAACCTGATCGAGCGATCGCCCCGCATGCCGTGGCATGCCGGCGAGACCCTGCTGGAATTCCTCGAGCGGGTGCCGCCCGGCGATGCCGACGCGGGCGCGGGCTTCCGCCTGTCCGTGCAGTGGGTCAGCCGCCCGCACCAGGATTTCCGCGGTTTCGCAGGCACCGTGGCCGCGGGCACGGTCCGGCCGGGCGATGAGGTCGTCGCGCTGCCGTCCGGGCGTCGCTCGCGCGTGGCGCGCATCGTCACCGCGGACGGCGACCTCGCCGTCGCCGCGCGCGGGCAGGCGGTCACGCTCACGCTCGCCGACGAACTCGACATCAGCCGCGGCGACGTGATCGCGGACGCGCACGATGCGCCGCAGGTCAGCGACCAGTTCGCGGCGCACCTGCTGTGGTTCGACGCGCAGCCCCTGCTGCCGGGTCGGCCCTACTGGCTGAAGATCGGCGCACGCGAGGTCGGCGCGAGCGTCACCGAGATCAAGCACAAGGTGGACGTCAACACGCAGGAGCCGCTCGCGGCGAAGCACCTCGAAATGAACGAGGTGGGCGTGTGCAATCTCTACCTCGACACGCCGGTGCCGTTCGAGGCGTATCGCGACAACCGCGAGCTGGGCGGCTTCATCCTGATCGACCGCCAGACCAACGCGACCGTCGGCGCGGGCACGATCGACTTCGCGCTGCGTCGCGCCGCGAACATCCACTGGCAGCACGTCGACGTCGACCGGGCCGCGCGCGCGCGCCTGAAGGGGCAGTCACCGCGCTGCGTGTGGTTCACGGGCCTGTCGGGGTCGGGCAAGTCGACCATCGCCAACCTGGTCGAGAAGCGCCTGCATGCGATGGGGCGGCACACCTACATCCTCGACGGCGACAACGTCCGCCACGGCCTGAACAAGGACCTCGGTTTCACCGACGAGGACCGCGTCGAGAACATCCGGCGCGTGGCGGAAGTCGCGAAGCTGATGACCGACGCGGGGCTGATCGTGCTGGTCAGCTTCATCTCGCCGTTCCGCTCCGAGCGACGCCTCGCGCGCAGCCTCTTCGGCCCCGGCGAGTTCGTCGAAGTGTTCGTGGACACGCCGCTCGACGTCGCCGAGTCACGCGACGTCAAGGGCCTCTACGCGAAGGCGCGCGCGGGGATGATCCCGAACTTCACCGGCATCGATTCGCCCTACGAGGTGCCGGAGCATGCGGAGCTCGTGCTGCGGACGCTGGACGTGCCCCCCGAAGCGCTGGCGGAGCAGGTGGTGCAGCGCCTGCTGGAGCCCTGACGGTGCATCCGGCAGTCGCGCGTACTGCGCGGCGAGCGCTCCGACTCAGCGATCGTGGCGGCCCGGGCGCTTGAACGCGCGCTGGTACACGACCAGCAGCACGATCGCCGCGACGATGGCGACCACCCAGGAAATCGCGCCGCCCCCCGGGGTGAGCGCGCCGGCGATGGCGGCACCCGCGGCGCCGATCAGGATGGTCATGATCATCCCGACGTTTTCCGGGCCCGGCTTCAGGATGCGCGCGAGCACGCCGATGATCGCGCCGCCGATGAGGTAGCCGAAGAAGCCGTTGAACATGGAAGGTCCTCGCCGGGATGGCGCGCCGATGCTGCGTCGCGCGCTGTCGGCGGCGCGTGGATGACCTGAACGGACGCCCGCAAACGAAAACGGCGCCACGAAGGCGCCGTTTTGCGTCGAATGCGGCGGTCAGCAGCAGCCGTGGCCGCCGTGCTGCTCGCCGCCGGCGACCGCCGCTACGCCCACCGTCTCGCCGCGTTGGGAGGCCAGCGCGTGCTGGTGGATCACGTGCGACACGCAGGCGGTGACGCGCTTGCCCATCGGGATGTGCAGGAACTCGTTCGGACCGTGCGCATTGCTGTGCGGACCCAGCACGCCGGTGATCATGAACTGCGCGCCCGGGAACTTCTCGCCGAGCATGCCCATGAACGGGATGCTGCCGCCTTCGCCCATGTACATCGCGGGCTGGCCGAAGAACGCACGGCTGGCTTCGCCGATCGCGGTCGACAGCCACGGGGACAGCGCCGGCGCATTCCAGCCCGTGCTCGCTTTTTCCAGCTCGAGCGTGACGTGCGCGCCGTAGGGCGGATCCTGCGTGATCGCCTGTTCGAGCAATTCGCCGGCGCGCTTGCCGTCGAGCGTCGGCGGCAGGCGCAGCGAGAGCTTCACGGCGGTGAACGGACGCAGCACGTTGCCGGCCGACTGCAGCGACGGCATGCCGTCGACGCCGGTCACCGACAATGCCGGGCGCCATGTGCGGTTGAGCACGAGCTCGGTGAGGTCGTCCGCCATCGGCGTCATGCCGTCGAGGAACGGGAACTTGTCGTAGACCGCGGTATCGAGCACGCGCGCGGCTTCCTGCGCCTGCGCGAGGCGCTCGGCCGGCACTTCCACGTGCATGTCCTCGATGAGGATGCGGCCGGTGGCCTGGTCCTCGATGCGTGAGAGCAGGGAGCGCAGGATGCGGAAGCTCGACGGCACCACGCCGGACGCGTCGCCCGAATGGACGCCCTCGTGCAGCACGCGCACGGTCAGGTTGCCGCCGGCGAGGCCGCGCAGCGAGGTCGTGCACCAGAGCTGGTCGTAGTTGCCGCAGCCCGAGTCCAGGCAGACCACGAGCGACGGCTTGCCGATGCGCGGGGCGAGGTGGTCGACGTAGGCCGGCAGGTCGTAGCTACCGGATTCCTCGCAGGCCTCGATGAGGATCACGCAGCGCGCATGCGGCAGGCCCTGTTCGCGCAGCGCCATGATCGCGGTGAGCGAGCCGAAGATCGCGTAGCCGTCGTCCGCGCCGCCGCGGCCGTAGAGGCGGTCGCCCTTGATCACCGGCGTCCACGGACCGAGGTCCTCGTCCCAGCCCGTCATCTCGGGCTGCTTGTCCATGTGCCCGTAAAGCAGCACGCAATCGTCGGATCGCCCGCCGTTCGCCGCCGGGATCTCGACATAGATCAGCGGCGTACGGCCTTCCAGGCGCACGACTTCGAGCGTCATGCCGTCGATGGCCTGGGCGCGCGCCCACTGCTCCATCTGCGCGATGGCCTGGTCGATGTAGCCGTTGGCGACCCAGTCGGCATCGAACATCGGCGACTTGCAGGGGATGCGGATGTAGTCGACGAGCTGGGGAACGATCTCGTCGTCCCACTTCTTCGATACGAAGGATTCGACGCGGGAAGCGTCCATCGGAGCCTCGGGGGGCGGTGAAAGGCGGTCGACAATTCTACCGCCCCGCCCGTGTGGGACTTTTCCTACGCCGCGCTACGGTGAATCCCGCCGCCACGCGGGGCGGTCGCCGATCGGCGGGGCGGGACGTCGTCGGGACACTGTCTCCACCGGCCGGAAGGCCATCCACCCGACAAGGACACCGTCATGAAGCTCTCCCGCCTGATGCAGGCCCTCGCCCTCTCGATCGCCCTCGCCGGCACCGCCGTCGCCGCCGTTCCGGCGCCGCGTCCCGCCGCGCCCGCCGCCGCGGTCGAGCGGGTCAACGTGAACACCGCCGACGCCGGCACGCTCGATCGCGTGCTGGTCAACGTCGGCCCGGCCAAGGCCGAGGCGATCGTCGCCTACCGCAAGACCAACGGGCCGTTCCGCTCCATCGACCAGCTCGCGCTGGTGAAGGGCATCGGGCTCAAGACGATCGAGCGCAACCGCGGCCGCATCCTGCTGGGCAACGTGCCGGCCGCGCGTTCGACCGCCGGCGGCCGCACCGCGGCCCGCACCGCGAGCCTCGCGCACTGACCGCACACCGGCCGCAGGGATGACGGCCGGCCGGCCAGGACGCCGGCCACGCGGGGAAGGGACCCCGACAGGGATGTGGGCCGTCGACGGGCAGGAAGCCCGCCGGCGGCCGCCGCCCACGCGCGACGGCATACTTCCGGTTCCGCACTGCCCCGCCACGACATGCCGGCCCGATCCCGCGTCATTCCGTCCTACGAGTACCGCCGCAGCCGGTGGACCAACGGCGCCGGCTGGACGCGCGAGATCCACGCGGAGCCTGCGGAAGGCGGGGACTGGGACTGGCGCCTGTCGATCGCCGAGGTCGGCGCGGACGGGCCGTTCTCGACCTTCGAAGGCGTCGATCGGGAGCTGGTGCTGCTGTCGGGCGAGGGCATGCGGCTGCGCTTCGACGACGGCGCGGTCGTCGACGTCATGCCGCCGTACGGACGCCACCGTTTTCCCGGCGAGGCGGCGGTGCAGGGCGAACTCGTGGCCGGCCCCACGCACGACTTCAACCTGATGTGGCGACGCGGGCGTTACGCCGCGGATCTCTGGCGGCGTCCGCTGGTGGGCGCGATGGTGGTGTTCGCGGAGCCGCGCACGACCTGGGCGGTCCACCTGCTCGCGGGCCACGCGCGCTTCGCCGATGCGAGCGGCCTGCCCGACCTCGCGATGGGCGACACCGCCCTCCTCGAAGCGGGCGAGGATCGTCTGCGCCATGTGATCGACGGCGGCGGCGAAGCGCTCTTCATCCGGCTCACGCCGTGCGGCGCCGCGCCGCGCGGAGCGCTCGAGACGCCGCCCGCAACGGGGCCGGAGTGACGATCAGGCCACGGCGAGGCCCAGGATCGTCGCGAACAACAGCGTCGAAAGGCCCATCACGCTGAAGACCATCTGGCGCGGTGTGCGACCACGGGCCCAGAGCCACAGCCCGGACAGCCCGAGCAGCACCATCCCGATCGCGAAGCTGTCCTGCAGCAGGCGCCAGGCCAGCCCGCCGCCCACGCCCTTGTGCATCCGCAGCAGCGCCGCCAGCGGCGACTGCACGGTGCGCTTGAGCTCCGCGGTCGCGTTGCCCGGGACGTAGTCCAGGGACCAGGTGCGCCGTGCGGTGCCGCCGCCGAGCGACCACTTCGCCGGTTGCCTGACCTCGCGGCCGCCGACACGCCCGCCCTCGGGCTTGCCGCCGCGCATCGACGTCGCCTCGAGGCGGTACGCGTCGCGGAGCCAGTCGCGCAGCGCTTCGCGGCTTCCGCGTGCGCTTTCGGGCACGGCGAGCGTGAGCGGCGCCGATTCCTCCGCGCTGCCCTGCGGCCAGGGATTGTCGCCCGACCGATGGTTCATCAGCAGGCCCGTGGTGCCGAACAGCAGCGCGGCGAGCGCACCCCAGGCGCCGATCCACAGGTGGAGTTGTCGGATCCAGCGATGCGCGCGAACGCGGGCGGCGGGGCGGGTCGCAGCGGTGGTGGTCGCCATGCGGGGCTCAGAAGTCGTAGGTGATGCCCAGGTACGCCGCGCGCGGCGACCCCGGCGACACATTGTCGTTGCTGTTGGCGCTGACGAAATAGCGGCGGTCCAGCAGGTTCTCCACATTGAGCTGCAGGCGCAGCTGCGGCGCCACGCGCAGGTACACGGCGCCGTCCACGCGGACGTAGCCGCCGAGCGCGGTGCGGCTGGCGTCGGTACGGCCCGGCGCCGAGCCCGGGAGCGCGGCATACGTCGCGCCGCGGTACGTCGCACCCAACCCGACGCCCCAGCGCGGCGACAGGTCCACGCGGTTCCAGAGCGACGCACTGTGGCGCGGCAGCTGCGCCAGGCGCGTCCCGGCGGGACTCGTGGCCGACAGCGCCTTGGTGAGTTCACCGTCCTGGTACGCGTAGCCGGCGATCACGCGCCATGCCGACGTGACCTGGCCGGAAAGCTCGAGTTCCAACCCCTGCGTGCGCTGCCCGTCGACGAGGATCGACCGCGTGCTGTCCTCGGGATCGGGCGCGATGACGTTGCCCCGATCGAGACGGTAGAGCGCGGCCGACAGCATGACGTCGCGCGTGGCCTGCCACTTCGCCCCGAGTTCGCGGTTGACGAACTTCTCCGGCTCCAGCGCCGCATTGCTCGGCGACAGAGAGGCCAGCTGGTCGCCCGCGCGCGGCACGTACGCCAGGCTGTAGCTCGCGTACACCGACAGCGGGGCGACCGGCTTCCAGACCAGCCCCGCACGCGGCGACCACAGGTCGTCCCGCGACGAGGTCAGAGCGCCGGTGCGGTTGTTGCGCAGATCCACCTCGAACCGGTCGTGCCTGATCCCGACCAGCGCCTGCCACTGGGGCGACAGTTCGATCTGGTCCTGCACGTACAGTGCCGCCACCCGGGCGACGCCGTGGTTGTCCGCATCCGTGGCCGAGGGCGCGAACACCAGCGGCCCGGTGTAGCGGCCATCCTCGAGCGCGACGCAGGTCTGGTTGGTGACGTCGCGCGAGCTCGCGCAGCGGTTCGCGGGGAACACGCCGCTCAGGCGGCGGTTGTCGGTTTCCTGGCGTCCGAATTCGGCACCCGCCAGCAGCGTGTGCATCACGCGGCCGGTGTCGAACTTGAACTCCAGATCCGTCTGGTTGAACGCGTTGGTGCGCTGCGTGGCATTGCTGTATGCGCTGATGACCGCGTCGATGCCGCCGCCGGCGCGCGCCACCGTGCCGTTGGCGAACACGTTCTGGTAGGACTTGTCGTAACGCGCCCAGCGCGTCTGGTTGCGCAGCGTCAGGCCGTCCGCGATCGCGTGCTCCACCCGCACCGACGCGATGTCCGCCGTCGCGCGCACCGGGCTGCGGTCCGGATCGCCGAAGAACATGTCGGGGTCGACGTCCACCGGCCGGTCGATGCCGAAGGCGCGCAGGCTCGGCACGCCGCGATCGGCGACGCGCGCGTCGTGGAAGCGTTCGTACGAGAACACGAGCCGCGTCGACTCGGCCGGATCCCAGGTCGCGGTGGGGTTGATGCCGTAGCGACGCAGCGAGAATCCGTCGCGGAAGCTCGACGAATCCTCGTAGAGCCCGGTGACGCGAACGCTCGACGCGTCGCCCGTCGCACCGCCGACGTCGAAGGTGCCGCGACGTCGGCCGTCGCTGCCCAGCTGCAGGCCCAGGTCCCGGTGCGCGTGGCCGTCGGCGGCCTTCATCACGCGATTGACGACGCCGCCCGCGCCGCCGCGGCCGAAGATCATCGCATTCGGGCCCTTCAGCACTTCGACCCGCTCGACGTTGTAGAGGTCGCGGATGTACTGCACGTCGTCGCGGACGCCGTCGATGAAGAGGTCGCCCGTGGTGCTGCTGCCGCGCAGGACCGGGGTGTCGCGGTTGCCTTCGCCCTGTGCGACCCCGACCCCGGGGACGCCGCGCAGCGCGTCGGTGAGGCTGGTCATGCCCTGGTCCTCGATCACGTCGCGCGTGATCACCGAGACCGCCTGCGGCACGTCCTGCAGCGCCGTGTCGGTCTTGGTGGCGGAGCGCGTGGCGCGCGCGCCGTAGCCGTCGCGATGCCCGGTGACCTGCACCCGGTCGAGTTCGATGGGAGAGGCGTCCGGCGCCGCGATGGCTGGGCCGGCGACCGCCAGCGTCAGGGCGAGGGCGAGGGTATTGCGGGGAAGGGCGGCGGGCTGCATGCGGGCTCCTCGGTCGGTCCGACCGGCAGTGACCGCGAAAGCTTAATGATAACGATTCGCATTAGCAACACGAGAAAGCAGGATGTGCCGCGGACAGCCGTCGTCTGCCAGATGAGCGCGAAATCGTTTGTCCGGTTAGCGCGCCAGCACGCAACGTAGGGCCGGCGCGCGCGTCAGCGGTCGTCGCGCGTCCAGGCGACGCCGTCCACCACCTGGACGGGGAAGCGGGCCACGGGCAGGTACGCGGGGCCGCACAGCGGCCGTCCGCTGCGAAGGTCGAACCGCGCCCCGTGCAGGACGCACTCGACGACGCCCTCGCCCGCGTCGATCGGCCCGGCGGACAGTTCGAAGTCCTCGTGCGTGCACTGGTCCTGCACGGCGTAGAAGTCGCCGTCCAGGTTCACGACCAGGATCGGCGTGTCGCCGTCCCAGACCACGCGATGCTCGCCAGGCAGGATCTCGGAAAGACTGCCGACGCGAACCCAGCCTTCCATCTCAGGCCACCGCGCCGGCACTGGCCGGCTTCTCGAGCACCTCGAAGCGGAGATCGTCGCGACGCGGCTGGCCGAAGCGCTCGTCGCCGTAGGGGAACGGCTTGAGGATGCCCGTGCGGCGATAGCCGCGACGTTCGTAGAAGGCGATGAGTTCGTCGCGCACGTCGATCACCGTCATGCGCATGATCGGAAGCCCCCAGTCATCGAAGACCAGCCGCTCGGCGCGTTGCAGGAGCTGCTTGCCGAGCCCCGCGCCTTGCAGCGTCGGACGGATCGAGAACATGCCGAAGTAGCCGCCGCCGTCCTCCTCGGCCACGTGCGCGCAGCCGACGAGCTCGTCGTCGCGCTCGGCCAGCAGGATGACGCTGCGCGCGCGGTCGATGCAGCTCTGCACGTCGTCGGCGCCGGTGCGGCGGCCGTCGAGCAGGTCGGCTTCGGTGGTCCAGCCGGCGCGGCTGGCGTCGCCACGGTAGGCGGATTCGACGAGTGCGACGATCGCGTCGACGTCGTCGTGCGTGGCGGGGCGGAAGCGCAGGTCGGTCATCGGATCAGGCGAGCAGGCGACGGACTTTGTGGATGGCGGCGGCGAGGGCATCGACCTCGGCATGCGTGTTGTAGAAGGCGAACGAGGCGCGGCACGTGGCGGCGACGCCGAAGAAGTGCATCAGCGGATGCGCGCAGTGCTGGCCCGAGCGCACGGCGACGCCTTCGAGGTCGAGCAACGTGGCGAGGTCGTGCGCGTGCGCGCCGTCGACGAGGAAGCTGATCACCGCGGCCTTCTCGCGCGCCTGGCCGAAGATGCGCAGGCCGTCGATCGCCGACAGCGCCTCGGTCGCATGCGCGAGCAGTTCCTTTTCGCGCGCTTCGATCGCCGCCATGCCGACCGAGGACAGGTAGTCGACCGCCGCGCCCAGGCCGACGAAGCCGGCGATGTTCGGCGTGCCGGCCTCGAAGCGATGCGGCGCGTCGTTGTACACCGTGCCCTCGAAGCGCACCTCGCGGATCATTTCGCCGCCGCCGAGGAAGGGCGGCATGGACTGCAGCAGCTCTCGGCGGCCCCAGAGCGCGCCGGTGCCGGTCGGGCCGACCATCTTGTGGCCCGTGATCGCGTAGAAGTCGCAGCCGATCGATGCCACGTCGAGGGCGCGATGCGGCGCCGCCTGTGAGCCGTCCACGACGGTGACGATGCCGCGCCGCCGCGCTTCGCGGCAGATGTCGCGCACAGGATTGACGGTGCCGAGCACGTTGGAGACGTGCGCGAGGCCCAGCAGCTTCACGTCGGGCGTGAGCAGCGCATACAGCGCATCGAGGTCGAGGTCGCCGCGCTCGTCGAGCTCGGCGACCTTGATCACCGCGCCCGTGCGCTGCGCGACGATCTGCCACGGAACGATGTTGGCGTGGTGCTCCATGCGCGTGAGCACGATCGCATCGCCGGGCTTGAGGCGCGGCAGTGCCCAGCTGTACGCGACCAGGTTGATCGCGAATGTGGTGCCACTGCAGAGCACCAGCTCGTCGGCGCGGACGTTGAGGAACGACGCGAGTTTGCGGCGCGCGCCTTCGTAGGCTTCGGTCGCCTCGGCACCGAGCGCATGCACGGCACGGCTGACGTTGGCATTGTGGCGGCGATAGAAGTCGTCGACCGCGTCGATCACCTGCGACGGCTTCTGCGCGGTGTTCGCGGAGTCGAGGTAGACCAGAGGCTTGCCATGGACGTCGCGCGTGAGCAACGGGAAATCCGCGCGCACGCGCTCCCAGTCGACGGCAGGGGCGGCGACCGCGTTCAAGCGCCCTGCATCCGTGTCAGCGCCGCATCGAGACGCGTGGCCAGCACCTCGCGGACGTCAGCATCCTCGAGCACCGACAGCGTCTCGCGGCAGAACGCGGCGGTGAGCAGCGAACGCGCTTCGGCGGCGGGAATGCCGCGCGAGCGGAGGTAGAACAGCGAGGTCGGATCGAGCTGGCCGACGGTGGCGCCGTGCGCGGCCTGCACCTCGTCGGCATGGATGACGAGCACGGGCTGGGAATCGATTTCCGCCGCGTCCGAGAGCAGCAGGTTCTTGTTCGACAGCGCGGCTTCGGTGCCGTCCGCGCCCTCGCGGATCAGGATGCCGCCGTGGAAGGCGGCGCGTGCGCGGCCGCCCGCGAGCCCGCGCCAGGTCAGCTGGCAGCGACCGTCACGACCGACGTGGTCGATCCCCAGGCGTGTGTCGAGATGGCGGCGGCCATCGGCGAGCAGAACGCCGTTGGCGTTCGCACAGGCGCGTTCGCCCTGCAGCGCGATGTCGAGTTCGTGGCGGGAGAGCGCGGCGCCCAGCTCGAGATCCAGCCGATCGTAGGTGGCGTCGCGATCGAGCACCGCGTCGGTCCGCGCGAACAGCGTGGCGCCTGTAGCCTCGTCCTGAAGGCGGGCGTGCGCGAGGCGCGCACCGGCCATCAACCGGACGTGTACGACGGTGGTCGCGAGGTTGGAATGCGTGGACGCCGCGACCACGTGTTCGACGAGCGACGCGCGCGCGCCTTCGCCGAGTTCGATGCGATGGCGCAGGTGGGAGGCGATGTCCGTGCCGGTGGCGGCGCCGATCGACACGAGATGCAGCGGCCGCTCGACGACGGCGCCCGGCGCGACGCGCACGACCGCACCGTCGGCGGCGAGCGCGGTATTGAGGCGCGCGAACGGGCGGTCGGCCCGATCGTCGGCGTCGGCGAAGATCGCGCTGGCGTCACCGCGCTCGAGCAGGGCCGCCAGCGGCTCCACGTCGAGGCCCGCAGGTAGGTCCGAGAGCGCGCTCAATCGCGCGGAAACCCGGCCATTGACGAACACGATCCGCGGCGACGGGATGCCCGCGACCCAGGCCGTGTCCTCCGGTGCCGGCTGCGGCGCG
>NZ_SMRQ01000030.1 GCF_004359965.1 Cognatilysobacter segetis
CCCGCGGCGGTGGCCGTCGTCGCGTTCCCGCCCGCGGCCGGCGTCGCGCCGGCGGGCGTCGCCACCGGCGGCTGTCCGAGACCGACGCTCAGGCCCTCGCCCGGCACGCCGGCCACCGATTGCGGTGGCGGCGGCGGCGCCGGCAGGGTGACGTCGTTGGAGCGCAGCAGCAGTACCTCGCGGCCGCGATCGAGCTGCGCGGCCGGGCGCAGGTCGCCCTCCAGGAACGCGCGGCTCTGGTCGGGGCGCAGCGCGACGATCCGCCCGACCGGGAACCCCGGCGGGAAGCGGCCGCCGAGGCCCGACGTCACCACCACGTCGCCGACCTTGATGTCGCTCGACAGCGGGATGTTCGCCAGCGCGAGCTGGTCGCCGCGCCCGGTGCCGTAGGCGACGAGCCGCACGCCGTTGCGCGCGATGGCGACCGGCACGGCGTGGTCGGGATCGGTGATCAGCAGCACGTCCGAATGCAGCGGGCCCACGCGCGTCACCTGGCCGAGCAGGCCGCGCGCATCGATCACGCTCTGCCCCTCGCGCACCCCGTCGCGCGCGCCCGCGTCCAGCACGAGGCGCTGGTGCGTGGGGTCGAGGTCGACGTCGAGAATCGGCGCGAGCTGCACGTCCAGGCCGCCGCGCTGCGCGGCGTCGAGCAGTGCGCGCAGGCGCGAGTTGTCGGCGATGACGGTCGACAGCCGCGCGATGCGCGCCTGCGACACCAGCAGCTCGCGGCGCAGCGCCTGGTTGCGGCGCGCGAGCTGCGCGACGGTGGCGACGTTGTCGACCGTGGTGTCGGCGAGGCGGCCCGGCAGGCCGGCGACCGCGCGCACCGGCTCAGCGGCGATGCCGACGTTCTGGCGCAGCGTGTGCATCCAGCCGCCGCGGTGATCGAGCACGGCGAGCGTCACCGCGGCCGCGAGATAGGCGAGCAGGCGCAGCGTGCCTGCGGCGTCGCCGAGTCGGGCGGGGGCGGACGAGGGAGGCACGTGCGGACGGGGAGCCGGTGTCGGAATGGACGGACGCGATCCGCGGGCGGTTCAGGGCCGCCCAGGCGGGACGCGCGCGTCGATCGCGATCGCGGCGTCCCGGGCGTGTCGTCAGTCGGGCGCGAAGAACTCGTTGCCGTGCATGTCGACCAGCTCGAGCGCACGGCCACCGCCGCGCGCGACGCAGGTCAGCGGATCGTCCGCCACCTGCACGTGCAGGCCGGTCTCCTCGCTGATCAGGCGGTCGAGGTCGCGCAGCAGCGCGCCGCCGCCGGTGAGCACGATGCCGCGTTCGGCGACGTCGGCGCACAGCTCGGGCGGGGTCTGCTCGAGCGCGAGGCGGATCGCCGCGACGATGCCGGCCAGCGGCTCGCGCAGCGCTTCGAGCACCTCGTTGCTGCTCACGGTGATCATCTTCGGCACGCCCTCGGCGAGGTTGCGGCCGGAGACTTCCATCGTGCGCACTTCCTGCTGCGGATACGCGCAGCCGATGGTGAGCTTGATGCGCTCGGCGGTGGCTTCGCCGATCAGCGTGCCGTAGTGGCGGCGCACGTAGTTGATGATCGCCTCGTCGAAGCGGTCGCCGCCGATGCGCACCGACTGCGAATACACCACGCCGTTGAGCGCGATGACCGCGACCTCGGTAGTGCCGCCGCCGATGTCGACCACCATCGAGCCGCGCGCCTCGGTCACCGGCATGCCGGCGCCGATCGCGGCCGCCATCGGTTCCTCGATGAGATACACCTCGCGCGCGCCGGCCTCCTCGGCCGATTCCTTGATCGCGCGACGCTCGACCTGCGTCGAGCCGCAGGGCACGCAGACCAGCACGCGCGGGCTCGGGCGCAGGAACCGCGACTTGTGCACCTTGCGGATGAAGTGCTTGAGCATCTCCTCCGTGTACGTGAAGTCGGCGATGACGCCGTCCTTCATCGGGCGGATCGTGGTGATGTGGCCCGGGGTGCGACCGAGCATCTGCTTGGCCTCGGCGCCGACGGCCGCGACGGTGCGGTTGCTGCCGACCATGCGGTCCTGGCGGACGGCCACGACCGAGGGCTCGTTCAGGACGATGCCCTGCCCGCGCACATAGATGAGGGTATTGGCCGTGCCCAGGTCGATGGACAGGTCGTTGGAGAAAATGCCGCGAAACTTCTTCAACATCGGGGGAATGGGCCGGAAAGTGTGGCGCGGGGGCGCGGGCGCCTGTACGGGCGCGAGGGTCGCCAGCCTAGCAACGGGGTCCCGGGGGAGCAAGGAATCACGGGCCCTTCACGACGGTTTCTGCCGCACCGGGTCACACAGCGGCCGGCGGATCGCCCCGCGGACGCCCTGACGTCTGGCCCGGGCGGGAGCCAGCCGCTACCCTACGCGGCCGCGCCGCGCCCGGCGGCCACCTGGGGAAGTACTCGATGTCTGCCTTGATCTGCGGCTCGCTGGCCTACGACACCATCATGGTGTTCCCGGACCAGTTCAAGAACCACATCCTGCCGGACAAGGTGCACATCCTGAACGTGTCCTTCCTCGTGCCGAGGATGCGCCGCGAGTTCGGCGGCTGCGCGGGCAACATCGCCTACAACCTCAACCTGATCGGCGGCGACGCGATTCCGATGGCCACGGTCGGCCAGGATTTCGGCCCGTATCGGGCGCACTTCGAGAAGTGCGGCATCCGCCTCGACCAGGTGCGCGTGATCGAGGACATGTTCACGCCGCAGGCGTTCATCACCACCGACCTGGACAACAACCAGATCACCGCGTTCCACCCGGGCGCGATGAGCCGCTCGCACGACAACCACGTGCGCGACGTCGAGGGCGTCACGTTCGGCATCGTGGCGCCGGACGGCTACGAAGGCATGCTGCAGAACGCGCAGGAATTCCACGACTGCGGCATTCCCTTCATCTTCGATCCCGGCCAGGCGATGCCGCTGTTCAACGGCGACGAGTTCCGCCACTTCATCGAGCTGGCCGACTACGTCGTGGTCAACGACTACGAGTCGAACCTGCTGCAGGAACGCACGGGCTGGGACGAGAAGACGATCGCCTCGAAGGTGCGCGCCTACATCACCCCGCGCGGCCCGCGCGGTTCGCAGATCCATATCGACGGCCAGTGCCACGAAGTGCCGCCGGCGCGCGAGCGCGACATCGTCGACCCGACCGGCTGCGGCGACGCCTTCCGCGCCGGCCTGATCCTCGGCCTGATGCGCGGCTACGACCTGCCCACGTGCGGCCGCATGGGCTCGCTGATGGGCGCGCTGAAGGTCGGCCATCCGGGCACGCAGAACCAGCGCTTCACCTACGACGAGTTCGCCGCGGAATACCGCGACCAGTTCGGCCACGCGCTGGGCTGATGCCGCGCGGTCGCGCGCGGCTCAGCCGACGCGCGACCAGTCCGGCTGCGGCAGCGCCTCGAGCTGCGGCCGCGCGAAGTAATACCCCTGGAACAGGCGCACGCCGGCGGCGCGCAGCCAGCCGTATTCGCCTTCGGTCTCGACGCCCTCGGCGACCACGTCCGAACCCAGCTCGCGCGCGATCTGCAATGCGCCGCCGACCACGGCCTGCCGCGCGCGGTGGTGATCGATGCCGCGCACCAGCTCCATGTCGAGCTTGAGCACCTGCGGCTGGAACTGCACGACCAGTTGCAGGCCCGCGAAGCCCGCGCCGAAATCGTCCACGGCGGTGACGAACCCGCGCCGCTGGTAGTACGCGAGGATCGACAGCGCGTGCTGCGGGTCGGCGATGCGCTCGCTCTCGGTGAGCTCGAACATCAGCGACTCCACCGGCATGCCCACCTTGTCGGCCGCCGCGAGCGTGAGCCGGATGCAGCTCGCCGGCTCGTACACCGCGTTGGGGATGAAGTTGATCGACAGCTTCGCGCCGCCCAGGCCGAGCCGCGCGGCGGTGTCGATGGCGAGCACGCGGCAGGTCTGGTCGAAGCGGTAGAGCGTCTCGGGCGTCATGCGCTCGAGTACCCAGCCGGCGGGCTGGCCGTCGGGGCCGCGCACGAGCGCCTCGTAGGCGAACACCTCGCATCGCGCGACGTCGACGATCGGCTGGTAGGCCATGCGCAGGCGGATATCCAGCGACGCGTCGACGTCCCGGCAGCGCAGGCAGCCCTGGTGCGCGGCGTCGCCCTTGAAGAAGTCCTCAAGGTACACGCGGGTTACCAGCCCGGCATCCGCGACGCGTCCAGCCCACCGACCTCGAACACGACGGTCTGCGTCCGGGCGCCCTTGAGCGGAAGGTCGATGGCCAGCGTCTTCGCCTTGCGCACCGTGCGCCAGAGCCCCCGCTCGTCCTCGATGAACATCGCGATGGCCTCGTCGGTCCTGGGCCGGCTGCCGGCCATGCTGCGCGGCTTGCCGTCGACCTTCATCTTGAGCGCGCAGCCGCCGTAGCAGTCGAAGTCGCCGTTCTCGAGCACGAGGTAGCTGCTGCGGCCCCATTCGGGATGGTCGCGGAAGATCAGCCGCACGCGCGAGCGTCCGGCGCCGGTGTCGACGTCGTCCTTCGAATAGA
The DNA here is from genome assembly GCF_004359965.1 of Cognatilysobacter segetis. Lineage (GTDB taxonomy): Bacteria > Pseudomonadota > Gammaproteobacteria > Xanthomonadales > Xanthomonadaceae > Cognatilysobacter > Cognatilysobacter segetis. The sequence continues at coordinate 4,494 of NZ_SMRQ01000030.1, forward strand.
TCGACGTGCTGAGCTGCCGACCCTTGCCGACCGGATCGCTCTGGTAGGACCACAGGCCCTGCAGTCGCGCGGCTTCGGCCTGCTCGCCGGCCTGCGCCTTCGCCTCGGCGCAGCGCGCGGCGTAGCGCGCCACCAGCGGGCTCTTCGGATAGCGGTAGGCCAGGACCTCGCACTGCGAGCGCGCGAGCGTCCAGTTCCTGTTCGAGAGCTGCGTCTCCAGTTCGCCGGCCAGCGCATCGGCGGCCGCGGCGTCCTGCGCCGCCTTCGCCTTGGCCTCGGCCTGCGGATCCGGTGCGGGGCCGCAGGCGGCCACGCCGAGCATCAACAGCGGTAGGACGGCTCGGGACAGGCGCATCGTGCGGGCTCCATCGGCGACGGCGGTCGACGATACCAGCCCCGCGCGCAGCGACGCGTCAGTGCGCGGCGCGAACCCGGGCGAGCGCCGCGCGGAACCACGGCCCGCTCTGCACGGCCGCGGCGCCCGGGCACTGCACGAGGTACGGGCGACCGCTCATCGAACTCTTGGTCGCAGCGAGTTCGATGAAGTCCTCGCTGCGCGCGATCGCGTCGCGGCGCAGCAGCCAGTCGTACTTGCGCTGCAGGTGCTCGCGGGCCTTGTGGGCGTCGTACCAGGTGCCGTTGCGCGCGAAGCGGCAGCCCGAATGCTCGAGCGCGGCGAACAGGCCGGCGATCTCGCGCTGCGTGGCCGGCGGCGGCGCGGCCGTCGCGGCGAACGAGGCGGCGAGCAACAACGATGCGAGCAATCGACGACGCATGACGACCCCTGGCACACCGGCGCGGTCCGGCGAGTTCACGCTACGACGCGTTCGCTGAACCCGCCTGCGACGAGGCCGCCGGGGGTGAGCCGGCGGCCTCGAGGTTTACCGCGGGAGCGCAGCGCTTACTGCGTCTTGCCGGCCTTCGCGTCGGCGATGACCTGCTCCACCGAACCCGACGTGATCGGGTGGTAGCCGGGCTTGGCCTTCGCGTAGATCTGCTCGGCCAGCTGCAGGCCCTGCGGCGTCTTCACCAGCTCGCCGTAGGTCGGCATGATCAGCTTGCGGCGGCCGACGCGCGCCAGGAACTCGGCGATCGCCTCGTTGGCCTGCGTGTAGCCGCTGCGCACCGCGAGCGGGTACCAGCGCTGCGCGATCTCGCCGTTGGGCGTGCCGGTGAAGTGGAAGACCCCGTCGAGCGCGGCGAGCTGCTCGGGCTTCATCACCGGCGGCAGGCCTTCGATGAAGTGCACGTACTCGTAGGTGGTCCACTTCGACGTGGTCGCGGCGTCCGGCAGCGTGCCGGCGTCGAGGTAGGCCTTGCGCACGGCGTCGACGGCGTCGAAGCGCGCGCTGGTCACCTGCGGCGCCGTGGCCGGGATGCCCGGCTCGTGCAGCCACGCGTCGAACTCGGCCTGCGTCACCTTGCCCGGGTACTTGTCGAGCAGGTTGGCCTTCGCGTACTCGGCGAACTGCTCGGTGGTGATCGACTGGAAGGCGAAGTGGTCGAAGTAGCCGCGAAGGAAGGCGTCGAACGCCTCGCGGCCGAAGCGCGTCTCGAGGAATTCGGCGAACCACGCACCCTTCGTGTAGACCGTGCCGGTGAGGTTCTCGTCCGGATCCTTCAGCACGCCTTCCTTGACGGCCAGCGGCTGCAGGTCCTTGTTGGCGTCGGTGAATTCCTGCTTCAGCTCGTTGCGCCCGACGATCTTCTCCATGTCCGCGCGCTCGCGGCCGTAGAGATCCTCGACGATGCGCATCTCGACGTAGCTGGTGATGCCCTCGTTGAGCCAGGCATCACGCGATCGCGCGAACGTGACGAGGTTGCCGGACCAGCTGTGCGCCAGCTCGTGCGCGATCAGCGAGACCAGCGAGCGGTCGCCGGTGATCGCGGTGGGCGTGGCGAAGGTGATGCGCGGGTTCTCCATGCCGCCGTACGGGAACGACGGCGGCAGCACGAGGATGTCGTAGCGGCCCCAGCGGTACGGGCCGTACAGCTTCTCGGCCGTCTCCATCATCTTCTCGGTGTCGGCGAATTCGCTCGCCGCCTTCGGCGCCATCGCGGGCTCGGCCCACACGCCCGAACGCGGGCCGGTCGGCTTGAACACGAGGTCGCCCGCGGCGATCGCAAGCAGGTAGGACGGGATCGCCTGCGGCATCTTGAACGTGTAGTCGCCGTCGCGGACCGCCTTCGGGTCGTTGTCGGCGCTCATCAGCACCATCACGTCCTTCGGCGCGGTGACGTGCGCGGTATAGGTGAAGCGCACCATCGTCGTGTCCTGCAGCGGCACCCACGAGCGCGCGTGGATCTGCTGGGACTGGCTGAACATGAAGGGCGTCTTCTTGCCCTGCGTCATCTCGGGCGTCAGCCACTGAAGGCCCGACGCGTTCGGCGACGTGTGGTAGGTGATGCGGATCCGCTTGTTGCGCTCGGGCGCCGCGATGGTGAGCTGCGTGCCGAGGATCTTGTCGGGCGTCGGCGACAGCACGTAGGTCAGGTCGCGCCAGTTGCCGTCGGCGCGCTCGCCCACCACCTTGTCGATGGTGATGTCGCGCGTGTCGAGCACCAGCTTGCCCCACTTGGGGTCGAGCCAGTCGAGCGTATAGGTGGCGCTGCCGGCGAGCTGCTTCTTGTCGAAGTCGACGTTCAGCTCGAGCGCGAGGTCCTTGGTCCGCACCTTGTCCGGCTCGGCGAAGGAATGCTCGTCGAGGCGGTGCGTCGCGGTCGCGGCGGGCGCCGGTGCCTTCGCGGTGCCGTCGGCCGGCGGCGTGGGTTCGCGCCTGCAGCCGGCGGCGGCCAGCAACGCGAGGGCGAGCAGGGAAACGGTGAGCAGGGGAAGGGTTCGCATGGTCCGGGCCCATCGGGAGACCGGCCGAGTGTACTTCTTGCCACCGTGACCGCCGGCACGCGGACTTCCGGCACGGGTGGCTGCGTTGGCGTTCGGTCATCCTCGCGCCGCGTTCCCCACCGCGCCGCGATCCGCCGCATGTGCCATCAGCCATGCGCGCGGAACCTAAACCCCGGCGTCCCGCACCGCATCCGACCTGCATGCCTTCCCACCACGACGACCCGATGACCCCGATCCGCACCGCCCTCGCGCTCGCCACCCTCGCCTTCGTGTTCCCGGCCGCGGCGCAGGAGGTCACGCGCATCCCCCATCTGGACGGCGAGATCGTCATCGACGGCGTGCTTGACGACGCGGCCTGGTCGCAGGCGACCCCGGTCGAGCTGAACTACGAGATCTCGCCGGGCGACAACGTGGCGCCGCCGGTGCGCACCACCATGCGCATCGCCAGCACGCGCGACGCGCTGTACCTGTCGTTCCACGCGCAGGACCCCGATCCGTCGAAGATCCGCGCCCACCTCACTGATCGCGACGGCGCGTACCGCGACGAGTTCGTCGGCGTGATGCTCGACACGTTCGACGACCACCGTCGCAACTACGAGTTCTTCGTCAACCCGTTCGGCGTGCAGATGGACCTCATCCGCGAGGAAGCCACCGGCAACGAAGACGACTCGTGGGACGGGCTGTGGACCAGCGCGGGCCGCGTCACCGCCGACGGCTACGACGTCGAGATCCGCATTCCGTTCTCGACGCTGCGCTTCCGCGACACCGAGGGCGCGAAGCGCTGGGGCGTGATCGGCTTCCGCAGTTATCCGCGCAACGTGCGCCACCAGATCGCCAACGTCGTGGTGCCGCGCGGCGGCAACTGCCTGATGTGCCAGGCGGCCAAGTTCGAGGGCATGGAAGGCGTGCAGCAGGGCCGCAACATCGAGGTCGTGCCGACGTTGACGATGACGAACGCGCAGACGCGCGACCGCGCCGACGGCGACTGGCACGGCGACGGCGTGCAGATCGAGCCGGGTGTCGACGTGTCCTGGGCGCCGTCCCCCAACCTGACGCTCAACGCCACGATCAACCCGGACTTCTCGCAGGTCGAATCCGACCAGGCGCAGCTCGACCTCACCACCAACTTCGCGCTGTATTTCCCCGAGAAGCGCCCGTTCTTCATGGAGGGCGCGGACTACTTCAACACGCCGTTCCAGGTGCTCTACACGCGCCAGATCGCCGACCCCGACTACGGACTGCGCGTCACCGGCCGCACGGGCAGCGGCGCGTACGGCGCGTTCGTCGCGCGCGACGCGATCACCCAGCTGCTCGTGCCGGGCGTGCTAGGCTCGGGCTTCGAGATCCTCGAGCAGCCGGCCGACGTGCTGGTCGCGCGCTACCGGCACGACCTCAACGCCAGCACCAGCATCGGCCTGGTCACCACCGCGCGCCACGGCGACGACTACCGCAACGACGTCGCGGGCGTCGACGGGCGCTGGCAGCACGGCAGCCACACCGTCGTGGCGCAGCTGCTGCGCAGCGATTCGCAGTACCCGCTGCAGCTCGGCTTCGACGATGCCGCGCCCACCGGCAACGCCTGGCGCGCCGCGTACGACTACGAAACGCGCAACTGGTTCGCCTCGACCTGGCACGAGCAGGTCGACCCGGGCTTCCGCGCCGACCTCGGCTTCATCGGCCAGGTGGGCTACGACAAGTCGCTGGTCGGCGGCGGCTACAACTGGTTCTTCGACAAGGGCTCGAAGATCAACCGCGTGCAGCTCTACACCGACTACGACATCACGCACCGCTTCGACGGCCAGCTGCTCGAGCGCGAGCTCGAGGCGCGCCTGCAGGCCAACGGCCCGATGCAGAGCACGGTCGGCATCCAGGGCATGACCCGCGATCGCTTCTGGAACGGCCGCCTGTTCGGCGAGAGCTACGTCAACCTGTTCGCCAACGCCACGCCGCGTTCGGGCATGCAGATCGGCGGCAACTTCCGCTTCGGCCCGCAGATCGACCTGGCCGCCTCGCGTCGCGGGCAGGGTCGCTTCTTCGACATCTACGGCAACTTCTCGATCGGCCTCGGCCTGAGCTTCAACGTCGACCTGTTCCAGCAGAGCCTGCGTCGGGACGGCGGCACCGCGTTCGAGGCCACCGTGCTCGACACGCGCCTGGCCTGGCAGCTCGACCCGCGCCAGCGCCTGCGCCTGACCGTACAGGCCAGCAACGTCGACAAGGACCCGGCGCTGTACGCGCATCCGGTCAATCGCCATGCCCGCGACGTGGGCGCGCAGCTGGTCTACTCGTACAAGGTCAACCCGCGCACGGCGGTCTACGCGGGCGGCGCGCTCGGCGGCTTCCTCGACGACGAGCACCGCGACCTGTTCGCGAGCAACCGCGGTGTGTTCGTCAAGCTCAGCTACGGCTGGCAGCCCTGACACGCGCGGGCCGGCACGGCCCCTCCCGCATACGACAACGGCGCCCTCGGGCGCCGTTGTCGTTCACGCAGCCGAGGGCGCGCGGCCCATCGCCGGCGTCAGGCCTTGTAGCCCGTGTGGATCGCGACGATGCCGGCCGACAGGTTGCGATACGACGTACGCACGAAGCCGGCCGCATCCATCATCGCCTGCAGCTCGCGCTGGGGCGGATGCTTGCGGATGCTTTCGGCGAGGTAGCGATAGCTGCCCTCGTCGCCCGCGATCATCGAGCCGAGCTTGGGCAGCACGTTGAACGAGTGGAAGTCGTAGAGCGGGCGGAACCAGTCGGCCGTGACCTGCGAGAACTCGAGCACGCGCGCCTGCCCGCCCGGCCGCAGCACGCGCAGCATCTCGCGCAGCGCCGCGTCCTTGTCGGTGACGTTGCGCAGGCCGAACGCGATCGTGACGAGGTCAAAGCGCGCGTCGGGGAACGGCAGCGCCTGCGCATTGCACTGCACCCAGTCGAGGCCACGGACCAGGCCGCGGTCGGTCAGCCGGTCGCGGCCGACGCGCAGCATGTCGCCGTTGATGTCGCCGACGACCACCTCGCCCGCCTCGCCCACGCGGTCCTTCAGCAGCACGGCGATGTCGCCGGTGCCGCCGGCGAGGTCGAGCACGCGGTCGCCGCGCTTGGCCTGCGCGGTGGCCACGAAGTAGCGCTTCCACACGCGGTGGATGCCGAACGACATCAGGTCGTTCATGACGTCGTACTTCTGCGCGACCGACGAGAACACCTCGCCGACGAGCTTCTGCTTCTCGCCGACGGGGACGTCGCGATAGCCGAAATGGGTGGTGCCGGGACGCGGGTCTTCGCTCATGGGCCGATTATCGCACCCGGCGCCGCGGCTCACGTCCCGACGCTGAAATCGTTCTCGCATTCGGCGCAGCCCAGCCGCTCGAGCGCCATGGACATCGCCAGCGTGTAACCCTGCGCGGCGTAGCCGTCGACCACCGCCACACGCGGCCCCGCGCCCGCGGCGACCCGCGGCGACGCCGCGTCGTGGCCGTCGCCGCGGACCTCGATGTAGGGCACGTCCAGCGACGCCAGCGTGCGCGCGCGGCGCGGGTCGGCGGTCCGCTCGCCGGGGTCGAACAGGATGATGTCGGCCTGGCCGCGGTCGATGCGGGCGAGCCGCTCGAGCAGCTGGGCCTCGTCCTCGCAGCGTATATGCACCAGCTCCTGCCCGGCACGGGCGGCGCGCTCGGCCAGCGTGGCGCGCACCCCGCCGGCCTCGGCGGCGCCCACCGCGCCGGGTGCCTCGATCATCACGATCGCCATCGATTGCGAACTCCTTCGAGGCGGCTTCGTCGCGGTCGCGTCGATCACGTCCGCCTCGTACACCGAGACGTTAGGCAGCGCGATGTCGACGCAGCATCCAGCCACGCGCGTGGCGGCGCGTCGATTCACGAATGCGACAGCTGCAACCTGTCCGGTTCAGCCCGGGCCGACCGGTTTGGTCACCATCAGCGCGAAGATCGCGATCACGGCGAGGAACGCGGGCCAGCCCAGCACGAACCACCAGCGCATGGTGCGCATGTACGCCGGTGGCAACGGCTCGCCCGCATCGGCCGCGATGCGCGCGAGGTCGCGCGCGCGGATCTGCAGCCAGACCACCGGCAGCCAGCACGCGCCGACCAGCACGAACAGCACCACCGCGGCGCCGATCCAGAACGTCGAGTAGGGCGCGCCCATCGCATGCACCATCCACGCGCCGGTGGCGAACTGCACGACCACCGCGGGCGCGGTGAAGATCGAATCGGCGATGACCACCACGCGCGCGGTCCGCGCGATGTGGCGCGCGTCGCCGGTCAGGTGCGCCATCCACATGAAGAACGCGATCCCGAGCCCGGTGCCGAGCAGCAGGGTCGAGGAGAGGATGTGGATCCACTTGATCCAGAGGTAGTCCATGGCGCGCTCCGGTTTGCGTGAATGCTCGCATGCCCGCGCTGACGTCGCCGCCACGCGGACGCGACGACCCTAGCGGCAGGAGGACCCCATGCCCCACCACCGATTGGAAGGCGCCGAGGCGCTCTCGCTGACCAAGGCCGCCGACACGCTGATCGAGGAATGCCGCATGGTGCTGCCCGGCGTGCAGGCGCTGTTCGGGTTCCAGCTCATCGCGGTCTTCAGCGAGCGCTTCGACACCGCGCTGACGGCGAGCGAGAAGCTGCTGCACCTGGGCTCGATCGTGCTGGTCGGCCTGGCGATCGCGCTGATCATGACGCCGGCGGCCTATCACCGGGTCACCTCGCCGGATCGCGTCTCGGCGCACTTCATCCGCCTGTCCACGCGCCTGCTGATGGCCGGGATGCCCATCCTGATGGTCGCGCTGACGATGGATGCCTACCTCGTCGGCCGGCTCATCGGCGGCAGCACCGCCGCGGCGGCGACCGCCGCGGTGCTGCTGGCCGCGTTCGCGGCGTTGTGGATCGCATTGCCGGTGGCGAGCCGCCTGCTGCGGCTCGATCCGTCCTCGCGCGACGCCTGACGCCGCGTCAGAGGATGTAGCGCGACAGGTCCGGGTCCTTGACCAGTTCGCCGAGGTGCGCGTCGACGTAGGTGCGATCGATCTCGACCGCCTGGCCGTCGCGGTCGGGCGCCTCGAAGCTCAGCGAATCGAGCAGGCGCTCGAGCACCGTGTGCAGGCGGCGCGCGCCGATGTTCTCCTGCCGCTCGTTGACGATCGCCGCGAGCTCGGCGAGGCGCTCCACCGCGTCCGCGGTGAAGCGCAGGTCCACGCCTTCCGTGCGCATCAGCTCGATGTACTGGTAGGTGAGCGAGGCGCGCGGCTCGGTGAGGATCTTCACGAAGTCGTCCTTGCTCAGCGACGAGAGCTCCACGCGGATCGGGAAACGGCCCTGCAGCTCGGGGATGAGGTCGCTCGGCTTGGCGAGGTGGAACGCGCCCGAAGCGATGAACAGGATGTGGTCGGTCTTGATCGAGCCGTACTTCGTGCTCACCGTGGAGCCTTCGACCAGCGGCAGAAGGTCGCGCTGCACGCCCTCGCGCGAGACGTCGCCGCCGGTGATGCCCGACTCGCCGCGCTTGGCGATCTTGTCGATCTCGTCGATGAAGACGATGCCGTGCTGCTCGCAGGCTTCCACCGCGGCTTCGCGCACATCGTCCTCGTTGACCAGGCGACCGGCCTCCTCCTCCATCAGCAACGTGCGCGCCGCGGCGATGCTCATGCCGCGGCGGTGCGTCTTGCTGCCCGCCACCTGCGAGAACATCTGGCGCAGTTGCTGGCCCATTTCCTCCATGCCGGGCGGCGCCATGATGTCGACGCCGACGTTCACGGCGCTCTCGATCTCGACCTCGCGCTCGTCCAGCGCGCCGCTACGCAGCTGCTTGCGCAGCTTGCCGCGCGTGGCCTCGTACTGGCGCTCCTCCTCGGCCTCGTCGTCGTGCGCCTGCGTGTCCTCGAAGCCGAACACCGGGCCCTTCTCGCGGCGCGGCAGCAGCACGTCGAGGATGCGTTCCTCGGCACGTTCCTCGGCCTGCGCGCGCACCTTCTTCTTGGCCTGCTCGCGGTACATCTTGACCGCGGTGTCGGCGAGGTCGCGCACGATCTGCTCGACGTCCTTGCCGACGTAGCCGACCTCGGTGAAGCGCGTGGCCTCCACCTTCACGAACGGCGCGTTGGCCAGCGTGGCCAGGCGCCGCGCGATCTCGGTCTTGCCGACGCCGGTCGGACCGATCATCAGGATGTTCTTCGGCATCACCTCGTTGCGCAGCTCCGGCTCGAGCTGCATGCGGCGCCAGCGGTTGCGCAGCGCGATGGCGACGGCGCGCTTTGCGTCGTGCTGGCCGACGATGTAGCGGTCGAGCTCCTGCACGATCTCGCGCGGGGTCATGGTGGCGCTGGTGGTATCGGGTTTCAGGGGCATGGGGCTCGATTCGATGGGAGGCGCCCGCGCGGTGCGCGGCGCGAACGGCGGTCGCGGCGGTCAGGCCAGCTCTTCGACCACCAGGTTGCGGTTGGTGTAGATGCAGACATCGCCGGCGATGTTCAGCGCCTCCGTCACGACCGTGCGGGCATCGAGCGTCGTATGCGACATCAGCGCGCGTGCGGCCGACAGCGCATACGGGCCGCCGGAGCCGATCGCCACGATGCCGTCCTCGGGCTCGATCACGTCGCCGGTGCCGGAGATGATCAGCGAGGTCTCGCGGTCGGCCACGCACAGCAGCGCCTCGAGCTTTCCGAGGCGGCGCTCGGTGCGCCAGTCCTTGGCCATCTCGACCGCGGCGCGCGTGAGTTGGCCGTGCTTCTCGAGCTTGGATTCGAACAGCTCGAACAGGGTGAACGCGTCGGCCGCGGCGCCGGCGAAACCGGCCAGCACCTGGCCGTCGCGGCCGAGGCGGCGCACCTTGCGCGCGTTCGCCTTCATCACCGTGTGGCCGAGCGTGACCTGGCCGTCGCCACCGACGGCGACGCGGCCGTCGCGACGCACCGACAGGATCGTGGTCGCATGGAAGACGTGAGGGTTGCGGCTGGGGTCCATCGGATCTCCATGGGGCCGGCGGCGCCGGCGCGGGCGGCCGCTCGCGGCCGTCCGATGGAGGTGAGGGTGGCGGCGCGCGCGTTCAAGGCGCGCGAGGACGCGGAAGCGGCACAGCGGTCGCGTCAGCCCCGGCGCGCGTGGCCGCGGCGTGGCCGCGTGCATGCCGCACCGCGCGAGCGTCAGTCCCCGGCGGCGTCCGGCGCGCGCGTGCGCCGCGCGCGCGGATGCGCCGCGTCGTAGACCTTGGCGAGGTGCTGGTAGTCGAGATGCGTGTAGATCTGCGTGGTCGACAGGTCGGCATGGCCGAGCAGCTCCTGCACGCCGCGCAGGTCGCCGGACGATTCGAGGATGTGGCTCGCGAACGAGTGCCGCAGCATGTGCGGATGCACCTGCTTGAACAGGCCCTGCCGCTCGGCGAGCTGGCGCACGCGCAGCTGCACCGCGCGTGGCGTGATCGGCGCGCCGCCGCGGCCGGGGAATACCGGGTCCTCGTGCTTCGCGCCCGTCGACGCACGCCACTCGCCCAGCACGGCGCGTGCATGCGAGCCGATCGGCACCACGCGTTCGCGCCGGCCCTTGCCATGCACGGTCACCAGGCCGTCGTCGAGGTCGACCTGCGCCCAGCGCAGGCCGCAGAGTTCCGACAGGCGCAGGCCGGAGGAATAGAACAGCTCGAGCACCGCGCGGTCGCGCAGGCCCAGCGGCGCGTCGACCGGCGTTTCGACCAGCGTCTTCGCCTCGTCCGGATCGAGCACCTTGGGCAGCTTGCGCGGCGCCTTCGGCGCGCGCAGGCCGGCGACCGGATTGGCCGCGACACGCCCGTGGCGCAGCATCCAGCCGTAGAAGCTGCGGCAGGCCGACAGGCGTCGCTGCAGCGTCTTCGGCGCGCAACCGCGGCGGTGCTCGTCGGCGATGAAGGCGCGCAGCTGCGCGCCGTCGAGCGCGTCGATCGCGGTGTCGCGCGGCGCCGCCCACGCGGCCAGCGCGGCGAGGTCGCGGCGGTAGGCGTCGAGCGTGTGCGCCGACACCTGCCGCTCGCCGGACAGGTGCGCGAGGAAGGCCTCGACGGACGCCGGCACCACCGCCGGCGCGGGCGTGGCGTCAGTCGACATACCTCGTCAACGCGGCGCCGAAGGCCTCGCCCATCATGCGCAGGAACAGCGTGCCCATGCCGGGGTAGAAGCGGTTGGGATCGCGGCTGCCGACCGCGACCATGGCCAGCCCCTGCGCGGAGAACAGCGCGGTGGACTGCACGTCGTCGACGTGGTCGCCGAAGAGCACGTCCTGCTTGGCCGGCTGCAGGCGCCCGCACAGCGGCTCGTCGCCGGCGAGGAAATCGGCGAACGCCTTGAAGCGCAGGTCGCCGGGGCCGATCACGTCGAGCCAGTCGCTGGGCTCCACGCCCGCGATCGGCCGCAGCAGCACGATGCGTACGACGTCGCCGTTGAAGTCCTCGGCGAGCGACGCGGCCATCGCGGTGAGCGTGTCGGCCGCGTTCGTCTGCCGCATCAGGCCGAGCGTCAGCTGGTGGATGCGCACCGACAGCCGCTCGTTCTCCTGCGCATTCGCGAACAGCTCGTGCAGGCGGCGCGTGAGTTCGCGGTTCTTCTCGCGCAGCACCTCGAGCTGGTAGCTCGCCAGCGACGCGGCCGGGCCGGTTTCGCGCGGCACCACCAGCGAGCCGGCCAGGTCCGGGAACTGGCGCAGGAACTCGGGATGGCGGCGCAGCCAGGCGGCGATCTCGTGCGCGCCCAGCTTGTCGGTGTCGGTCATGCGATCCACTCTCCTTCGAAGACGAATGCGGCCGGGCCGGTCATCGCGACGGTTGCCGCGTCGTCGGGCCAGTCGATGTGCAGCGTGCCGCCGGGCAGTGCGACGTCGACGCCGCGCTCGACCCAGCCGTCGCGCATCGCCACCACCGCGGCCGCGCAGGCGCCACTGCCGCAGGCGAGCGTCTCGCCGACGCCGCGCTCGTACACGCGCAGGCGCAGGTGGCCGCGGTCGACGACCTCGACGAAGCCGACGTTGACCGAATCGGGGAACGCGGCGTCGCGCTGCAGCGCGGGACCGAGGCGCTCGACCTCGGCGGCCGCGATGTCGTCGACGCGGATGACGGCGTGCGGGTTGCCCATCGACACGGCGGAGAACGCGATGGCGTCGCCGTCCACCGCGAGCCGGCAATCGTCGGCGTGCGTGAACCCGGCGAGGGGGATGCGCGCGGGCTCGAAGTCCGGACGGCCCATATCGAGCCGCACGCGGCCGTCGGCGGTGAATTCGACGGCATGGCGCCCGGCGGGGCTTTCAACGTCGAAGCGATCCGGCAGCGCCGACCCGCGCGCATCCGCATCGCGCCGCAGCCAGGCCGCGACGCAGCGCGCGCCGTTGCCGCACTGGCCGGCGCGACTACCGTCGGCATTGAAGATGCCGTAGCGCGCCACGACGCCGGCGGTGGGCGTCGCCTCGATCGTCAGGATCTGGTCGCAGCCGACGCCCGTGTGGCGGTCGGCGAGCGCACGGCAGAGCGCCGGCGACGGCGCCTCGCGGCCGTCGCGCAGGTCGAGCACGACGAAGTCGTTGCCCGCGCCGTGCATCTTGGAAAAACGCATCGCGGCTTACGGGTGCGGCGGCGCGCTCGGTGGCGTCGCGGCATCGCCCGCCTCGCTGGCATCGCCCTGCGGCGGCGTGCTGTTCTGCTGGTCGTTGAGCGTCTCCGGCGTCGGCGTGGCCGGCGGCGGCGACTCGACCGGCGGCGCCTGCTCCGGCGGCGGCGCGGTGGGCAGCACGAGCGGGCCCTTGTTGCCGCAGGCGGCGAGACCGAGGGACAGGAGGACGACGGCGAGGAGGCGTGGCTTCATGCGGCGAGTGTAGCCTGCGTCAGCGCGGCTCCGGTCGACGCCAGAGCCAGATCGCGACGACGGCCATGCAGCTGATGCCGAGGCCCGCCATCCACGGCTTCGGCGCCGTCAGCAGCATGATCGCGCCGGCCACGGCCATCGACAGCGTCGCCAGGCGCTTGGCGCGGCGGCTGACGGCGCCCTGCGCCTGCCAGTCCCGGATCATCGGGCCGAAGCGCGCGTCGGCCAGCAGGCGCGCATGCAGCCGCTGCGAGCCGCGCGCGGCGGCGAACGCGGCGAGCAGCACGAAGGGCACGGTCGGCAGGCCGGGAACGACGATGCCCACCAGCCCGAGCCCCAGTGCCGCATACGCCAGCAGCCACCAGGCCCAGCGGAACCGCACGGCGCGCGGCTCCGGCATCGTCACGGCGCGAGCGGACCGGGCCCCGCGTGAGGCACCGCGGGCGCCGCGGTGCGTCCACACCCGGCGAGCCGCGCGGGCCCATGGCCGTCGACGGGAACCGGCCGCGAGGAGCGCGAAGGGCTCGTCACTTCGCGGGCGACATCGCGTCGGCGACGCCCAGGCGGTCGAGCGCGAAGGCGTACATCTCGGCGAGCTCGCGGTAGCGCCGGAAGCGGCCCGACTTGCCACCGTGGCCGGCGTCCATGTTGGTCCGGAACAGGACGGGGTTGCCCGAGGTGTCCAGGTCGCGCAGGCGCGCGACGTACTTGGCCGGTTCCCAGTACTGCACCTGCGAATCCCACAGGCCGGTGCCGACGAACATCGCCGGGTACGCCTGCCTCGACAGGTTGTCGTACGGCGAGTACGACAGCATGTAGTCGTAGAAGTCCTTCTTCTCGGGGTTGCCCCACTCGTCGTATTCGTTGGTGGTGAGCGGGATGGTCGGGTCGAGCATCGTCGTCACCACGTCCACGAACGGCACCTGCGACAGGATCAGGCGGTATTTCTGCGGTGCCATGTTGCTGATCGCGCCCATCAGCAGGCCGCCGGCGCTGCCGCCGTAGGCCGCGACGCGATCCTTCGACGCGTAGCCCTCCTTCACGAGGAAGTCGGTGACGTCGATGAAATCGGTGAACGTGTTCTTCTTGTTGAACAGCTTGCCGTTCTCGTACCAGGCGCGGCCCATCTCCTCGCCGCCGCGGATGTGCGCGATGGCGTACACCATGCCGCGGTCGAGCAGGCTGACCACGGGCAGGTTGAACGCCGGATCCATCGTCGCGCCGTAGCTGCCGTAGCCGTACTGCAGCAGCGCGGCCTGGCCGTTCTTCTCGAAGCCCTTGCGATAGACCACCGACACCGGGATCTTCGTGCCGTCGCGCGCGGTGGCCCAGAGGCGCTCGGTCTCGTAACGGGACGGGTCGTAGCCGATCACCGGCTGCTGCTTGAGCAGCACGCGCTCGCCGCTGCGCTGGTTCACCTGGTAGGTGGTGGCCGGCGTGGTGAGCGAAGTGTAGGTGTAGCGCAGCCAGTCGGTCTCCGGCTCGGCATTGGTCGCCAGGCCCATGCTGTAGGCCGGCTCGTCCGCCTTGACGAAGGTCTGCGTGCCGTCCTTCTTCAGCACGCGCAGGCGCTCCAGGCCGTTCGCACGCTCGGCGATCACGTCGAAGTCGCGGAACAGCTCGAACCCGTCGATGAAGACGTCCGGGTCGTGCGCGACCCACGCCTGCCACTCCTTGCGCGACCGCGCCCCGGTTGGCGCCGTCATCACCTTGAAGTTCTTGGCGCCGTCGGCGTTGGTGCGGATTACCCAGCGGCCGTCGTAGTGGTCCGCCGTGTATTCGACGTCGCGCTGGCGCGGCGCGAACACGAAGAACGCGGCGGGATCGGCGGCCGGCGCGCAGCGCATCTCGTCCGACACGGTGCTGCTCATCGAGATGCAGATGAAGCGGTCGTCGCGCGTGCGGTCCAGCCCCATGTAGAAGCTGTCGTCCTTCTCCTCGTACACGACCGCGTCCTGCGCGACCGGCGTGCCCAGCACGTGCTTCTTCACCCGGCGCGTGAGCAGGGTCTCCGGGTCGTTCTCGATGTAGAAGACGGTGCGGTTGTCGTCGGCCCAGACGATGTCGGGCGATACGCCCTCGATCGCCTCCGGGTACACCTCGCCCGTCTCGAGGTTGCGGAAGCGGATGACGTACTGGCGACGTCCCACCGCGTCGTCGGCGTACGCGAGCAGCCGGTTGTCCTGGCTGACCTCGTACGTGCCGACGCTGTAGTAGTCGAGCCCGGCCGCGAGCGTGTTGACGTCGAGCAGCACCTGCTCGCCCGCGAAATCGCCCGCGTCGTTCGCGCGCTGGATCGCCATCGCGTCGACGCCCGCGCCGTCGCGGCGGCGTGCGTGCACGGGGTAGTCCTTGCCGGCCTCGAAGCGGGAGTAGTACCACCAGCCGCGATGGCGGAAGGGCACCGAGCTGTCGTCCTGCTTGATGCGGCCCACAATCTCGTCGTACAGGCGATCCTCCACCGGCTTGAGCGGCGCCATGTACGCATCGACGTAGGCGTTCTCGGCATTGAGGTACGCCAGCATCTCGGGGTTCTTGCGGCTGTCGTCGCGCAGCCAGTAGTACTCGTCGGCGCGCTCGGCGCCGTGCGGTGCCCGCACGACGTGCGGCTTGCGCGCGACGTCGGGCGGGGTCGGGAGCGGGGCGGCGGGCGAGGTCGTGGTCATGAGCGCGGCGATCAGAAGCGTCAGGAAGGAGCGCATTGTGCGGGCACCGTCGGCAAGGCGAAGGCAAGGCCGCCCGCGGGCGGCCGGGGCGGGTCGTGGGCACGACGCTCAGCGACCGCCGAGCGTCTTCCACAGGAACGTGAAGGCGAGCGCGCTCATGTGCGCGGCCTGCGCATTGTTCGCCGACCCGCCGTGGCCGCCCTCGATGTTCTCGTAGTAGCGCACGTCCTTGCCGGCGGCGAGCATCTTCGCCGCCATCTTGCGGGCGTGGCCCGGGTGCACGCGGTCGTCGCGCGTGGAGGTCATGAAGAGCGTTGGCGGGTAGGTCTTGGCCGGATCGAACAGGTGGTACGGCGAGAAGCGCTGGATGAAGTCCCAGTCGGCCGTGTCCGGATCGCCGTACTCGGCCATCCACGACGCACCGGCCAGCAGGTGGCTGTAGCGCTTCATGTCGAGCAGCGGCACCTGCACCACGACCGCGCCGAACAACTCCGGGTACTGCGTGAGCATGTTGCCCATCAGCAGGCCGCCGTTGCTGCCGCCCTGGATGCCGAGGTGCTTCGGGGACGTGATCCTGCGCGCGACGAGGTCCTGCGCCACCGCGGCGAAGTCCTCGTAGGCCTTGTGGCGATTGGCCTTGAGCGCGGCCTGGTGCCAGCGCGGCCCGTACTCGCCGCCGCCGCGGATGTTGGCGACGACGTACACGCCGCCCTGCTCCAGCCAGCCCTTGCCGACGCCGCCGGAATAGCCGGGCAGCATGGAGATCTCGAAGCCGCCGTAGCCGTAGAGCAGCGTCGGCGCGGTGCCGTCGTGCTTCAGGTCCTTGGGATGGACGATGAAGTACGGCACCTTGGTGCCGTCCTTGCTCGTCGCGAAGTGCTGCTCGATCACGTGCTTCGACGCGTCGAAGAACGTCGGCATCGTCTTCAGCACTTCGGGCGCCTTGCCGAGGGTCGCCAGCGACAGCGTGGTCGGCGTGAGGTAATCGGTCGCCGTCAGCCACACCGCGTCGGACTCGTCCGGATCGACGGCGTCCACCGACAGCGTGCCGAACGACGGCGCGCCGGTGAACGCAGCGCGCGTCCATCCGTTCGCGCCGGGCGTCAGCACGCTCAGGCGGTTCCTGACGTCCTGCAGCACGTTGAGCACGAGGTGATGACGCGTCCACGTCGCGCCGGCGAGCGAACTGTGCTCGTCCGGCTCGAACAGCACGTCGAACTCGCGCTTGCCGGCCATGAAGTCGTCGAACTTCGTGGCCAGCAGGCTGCCGGCCTTGTAGGTCTTGCCACCGGCGGCATAGGGCTCACGCAGTTCGAGCGTGAGCCACTCGCGGTGGACGCCCTTTTCGGCCGAATCCGGCGCGTCGATGCGCACCGGGGTGCCGCGCGCGTCGCGCACGTAGACCGCGGTATCGCGACTGTCGAGGTAGTGCAGGATCAGGTCGCGCTGGAAGCCCGGCGTCTGGTCGCGCCACGCGTGGATGCCGTAGCCCGCGTTGTCCGCCGGCCCTTCGAACACGGTGGTCGCCGCGGCCATCGGCGTGCCGCGCTTCCACTCCTTGGCCAGGCGCGCATAACCGGCCTTGTTGCGCGACTCGGGGCCGTAGTCGGTGACGACATAGACGGTGTCGGGATCGATCCAGGTCAGCCGGCCCTTGGCCTCGGGGCGATCGAAGCCGCCCGGGACCCAGGTCTTGGTGACGAGGTCGAACTCGCGGGTGACGTCGGCATCGGAGCCGCCGGGCGAGAGCGCGATCAGGCAGCGGCGATAGTCCGGCCTGAGGCAGTCCGCGCCATGCCATACCCATTGCGCGCCTTCGGACGCGTTCAACGCATCGAGATCGAGCACCGTCTCCCACTGCGGGTTCGGCTTGCGGTACTCGTCGAGCGTCGTGCGGCGCCACAGGCCGCGCGCATGCTGCGCGTCCTTCCAGAAGTTGTAGTAGTGGTCGCCGATCTTCTCGACCGTCGGAATCTTCGCGTCGGAATCGAGGATCGCGCGGATCTCGCCCTCGAGCGCCTTGAACTGCGGGGTCGCGGCGAGCTCGGCCTCGGTCTTCGCATTGTGCTCGCGGACCCAGGCGAGCGCACGGTCGCCGGTGACGTCTTCGAGCCACGGATACGGATCGGTTGTCTGCACGGCGGTCTCCTGCGCGCCTACGGCGCCCGAGGTGGCCAGCACGGCAGCGAACAGCAGTCCGGAAGTGCGCAGGGTCATCGCGTGGGGCGCCTGGAAAAGGGAAGCCCCGACGCTAGCACAGCCGCCGAGCGCGACTCAGGCGGCGCGGCGCGCGTCCCGGCGGCGTGCGGGGCGTGCGGAGCGGCGGGCCTGCGGCAACGCACGACGCACGCCCCGAAGCGCCGCGCCATCGGCGCCGGCGTCGGCGTCGGCGCGCCGATACGGCAGCGCGAAGCCGTGCAGCGCCCACCACGACAGCGCGGGCATCGCGACCAGCCACATCGGCAGCCAGCCGACCGGCGACATCCCGCGCGCGCCGGGCAGCAGTGCGACCAGCACCAGGCCGATGGCCGACGCGGTGCACAGGATCTCGTCGAGGATGGACACCGCGGTAGGGGCTTTGGTCGACATGTCGGCAGGCCGTAAGGTGACGGGCCGCCACCTTCCCGTCCGCCCATCTCACCGGTTGCGAATCGCACGCGCGGCCCGACAGGCGGCCGTAGCGGCTCAGTAGCCCGCGGCGTCCAGGGTCTGGCTCGCGCAGCGGCGGCCGAGTTCCACCAGCTCGCGCGCGCGCCAGAACTCGTAGAACTGGCAGGCGTCACGGGGAATGCGGATCACGATCTCCGGCGGGTCCAGCGCCATCTGCACGCGCGCGATCTGCGCCTGCATGGTGTCGAGCGAACGCGCCATGAGTTCGGTGAAGCCCATCGCGCGCGCGTCGGCGCCGTCCACGCGATCGCCGAAGCGCCGCAGCCAGCGACCGAACAGCGACGGCATCTCGCCCGCGATTTCCGACGGTGCCGGCTGCGCCAGCGCGCCGGGCGGATGCGCGGGCCAACTGTGCATGTCGACCGCGACCAGGCGATGCGCGCCGGACAACCGCGTCGCGGTGATCGGCAGCGGCGCGAGGATGCCGCCGTCGACCAGCTCGCGCCCGCGCACGACGTGCGGCGTGAACACGCCGGGGATCGCCATCGAGCCGCGCACGGCGTCCCAGAGGTCGCCTTCGCGCAGCCAGACTTCGCGCTGGCGCATCAGGTCGACCGCCACCACCGTGAGAGGCACGGGCAGGTCCTCGATGCGCGGCGAACCGGCGATGCGCCGCATCTCGTCGAGGATGCGTTGGCCGCGGAACAGCGCCGGCGCGGAGAACGCGGGATCGAGCAGGCGCAGGATGTCGCTGCGCTCCAGCGGCGTGAGCCAGTCGCGGTAGTCGGCGAGCTTGCCGGCTGCGTACAGCCCGCCGATCAGCGCGCCGATCGAGCTGCCGGCCACCGCCGCGATGCGGAAACCGCGCTGCTCCAGCACCTCGATCACGCCGATCTGCGCCAGGCCGCGGGCGCCGCCGGCGCCCAGTACCAGCGCGACCGGCTCGTTCGCCGCGGGCGTCACCGACCGTACTTGCCCAGCGACAGTTCGAGGTGAGTGATCGCCTGCTGCCGCAGCGCCGCGGGCTCGATGATCTCGGCGTCGGCGCCGTAGTGCATGACGTCCATCAGCAGCTCGCGCTCGTTGCTGTAGGGCACCTTCAGCTCGAAGCGCCCGTCGGGCAGGAAGCGCCCCTGCTGCTGCGAATGCCAGTGCTCGTCCGCCACCCAGCGCGCGGCCTTCGGGCTGAAGACGATCGTCGCCCAGCCCTTCGGCGCGCCGGAGAAGATCCCGTAGCTCGAGGAGAGCTGGCGGTCCATCTCCTCGTCGGAGACGTCGCGGGCCGGCTCGTCCAGCACCTTGGCGTTCTGGATGCGGTCGACGGAGAAACTGCGCAGCGCCTCGCGCTCATGGTCCCAGCAGTCGAGGTACCAGTTCTCGCGGTAGTGCGTGAGCCGCTGCGGGGAGACCGTGCGACGGGTCTTCTCGTCGGTCGAGCGCGCGCGGTAGTCGAAGCTGAGCTTGCGGCGGTCGAGCACCGCGGTCGCCACGTTGCGGAAGCTCGCCTCGTCCAGGCGCCGACGGCGATGCGGAATGACGCGGATGCGCTCGACCGGCACGCGGCGCCCGCCGGCATGCTCGCCGAGCAGCTTCTCGATGCGCTGCTGCAGCGGCGCGAGCGCGTTCGACAGCACGCCGCCGCCCGAGCGCATCAGCAGCTGCTGCGCGGCCAGCAGCGAATACAGCTCCTCCGACGACAGCCACAGCCCCGGCAGCTCGAAGCGCGTGCCGTCGCTGTGGTCGTAGCGGAAGCCGGCCTCGCCGTTGCCCTGCACGGGCGCCATCAGGTAGTCGCGCAGGTAGGCGAGGTCGCGGTAGACGGTGGCCCGCGAGCACTGCAGCTCTTCCTGCAGGCGCTGCACCGTCACCGGATAGCGCGAGGCGCTCAGGATGCGGTGCAGGGCGTGGATGCGTTCGATGCGTTCCATCAGGTTCCAGTCTCGGGGCCGGCTGCGACAAGCATCGCACCGGCATGCGTCAGCGGCTAGGGCCTCGGGCAGCGGCAGTGTCGCCGCGCCGGGGGCGCCGGGTCGTGAAAGGGGCGTGGGTGGCACGGCGCGACGCGGGGCTCGGGCACAATGGCGCGATGCGAGGCCCCTCCGAACCGGCGATCGACACGTCCCCCACCCCGGGCGACGAGGTCCGCACCACCACCTGCTACATGTGCGCCTGCCGCTGCGGAATCAAGGTCTGGCTGCAGGACGGCCGGATCCGGTACATCCAGGGCAACCCCGAGCACCCGGTGAACAAGGGCGTGCTCTGCGCCAAGGGGTCGGCGGGGATCATGCAGCACTACTCTCCCGCCCGGCTCTCGCGGCCGCTCAAGCGGGTGGGCGAGCGCGGCAAGGGCGAGTTCGAGGAGATTTCCTGGGACGAGGCGCTGGACCTGGCGACGTCCTGGCTCCGCCCGATCCGCGAGCGCAATCCGGACGAGCTCGCCTTCTTCACCGGCCGCGACCAGAGCCAAGCGCTGACCGGCTGGTGGGCGCAGCAGTTCGGCACGATCAACTACGCCGCGCACGGCGGCTTCTGCTCGGTGAACATGGCCGCGGGCGGGCTCTACACGCTGGGCGGCAGCTTCTGGGAATTCGGCGAGCCGGACTGGGAGCGCACGCGCTACCTGATGCTCTGGGGCGTCGCCGAGGACCACGACTCCAACCCGATCAAGCTCGGCCTCGGCCACCTGAAGGCGCGCGGCGCGAAGATCGTCTCGGTCAATCCGGTGCGCACCGGCTACGGGGCGATCGCGGACGAGTGGATCGGCATCCGCCCCGGCACCGACGGGCTGTTCGCCTTTGCGCTGATCCACGAGCTGCTGCGCACCGACCGCATCGACCTCGACTACCTCGTGCGCTACACCACTGCGCACTGGCTGGTGGTCCGGAATCCGGGCGCGGCGGACGACGGCCTGTTCGCGCGCGACGCCGAGGGGCGCCCGCTGTGCTTCGACCGCACGAGCGGTGCAACGGTCGATGCGAATTCGATCGACGTGCAGCCCGCCGTCGTCGGCGAATACACGCTGGCCGACGGCCGCATCGCCGTGCCGTCGTTCCAGCTGCTCGCCGAGCGCTATCTCGATCCGCAGTATTCGCCGGACGCGGTCAGCGACCGCTGCGGCATCCCCGCCGACACCATCCGCCGCATCGCGCGCGAACTGGCGGAGAACGCGTTCGACCATGAGCTTCGGCTGCCCGTCGCGTGGACCGACGCGTGGGGCCGCGAGCACGCCGAGATGGTGGGCCGTCCGGTGTCGATGCACGCCATGCGCGGCATCAGCGCGCACAGCAACGGCTTCCACACCTGCCGCGCGCTGCACGTGCTGCAGCTGCTGCTTGGCGCGGTCGACACGCCGGGCTCGTTCCGCTACCAGCCGCCGTTCCCGAAGCCGATTCCGCCGCCGAATCGCCCGGGCCGCGCGCGCCAGCCCAACGGCGTGCTCGACGCCGCGCCGCTCGGTTTCGTGCACGGCCCGGAGGACCTCGTCGTCGACGAACACGGCCAGCCGCGCCGCATCGACCACGCGTTCTCGTGGAGCTATCCGCTCGCCGCGCACGGGATGATGCACACGGTCATCCGCAACGCCTGGGCGCGCGATCCCTACAAGATCGACACGCTCATGATGTTCATGGCGAACATGAGCTGGAACTCGTCGATGAACACCGCCGAGACCATCGGCTGGCTCACCGACAGGGACGAGAACGGCGAGTACCGCATCCCGCGCATCATCTACTGCGATGCGTTCTCCTCCGAGATGGTCGCGTACGCCGACCTCGTGTTCCCCGACCCGACGTACCTCGAGCGCTTCGACGCGATCAGCCTGCTCGACCGCCCGATCTCCGATGCCGACGGCGCCGCGGACGCCATCCGCCATCCGCTGTTCGATCCGGCCACGCAGCCCGACGCGCAGGGCCGCCCGCGCGACATCCGCGGCTTCCAGAGCGTGCTGATCGACCTCGGCGCGCGGCTCGGCTTCCCGGGCCTCGTCAACGAGAATGGCACGCCAAAGTACCGCGACTACGCCGACTACATCGTTCGCCACGAGCGCGCGCCGGGCGTGGGCCTGCTCGCGGGCTGGCGCGGCGAGCACGGCGAACTCGAAGCCAAGGGTGCGCCGAATCCGTCGCAGCTCGACGCCTATATCGCGAACAACGGCTTCTGGCGCAGCGAGATGCCCGAGCACGCGCGCTACTTCAAGATGGCCAACCGCGGCTATCTCGACTGGGCTCAGCAGAAGGGCTTCCTCGGGAGCGGCGCGCCGATCCTGCAGCAGCTCTATTCCGAGACGTTGCAGAAGTTCCGCCTCGCCGCGCAGGGGCATGGGCCGCACGTGCCGCCGCCCGAGCACCGCGATCGTGTCGCGACTTACTTTGACCCGCTTCCCATTTGGTACGAGCCGTTCGAGCAGGCGCAGCAGGGCGAGGCCGGCGACCGCGAATTCCCGCTGTCGGCCATCACGCAGCGGCCGATGTTCATGTACCACGCCTGGCATTCGCAGAACGCCTGGCTGCGTCAGATCGCCACGCGCAACTACCTCTACCTGCATCCGGACACCGCGGCGAAGCACGGCATCGGCGACGAGGACTGGATCGACGTCACCTCGCACAACGGCACGATCACCGTGCAGGCACGCACCGCGTCGAACGTGCAGCCCGACACCGTGTGGACGTGGAACGCGATCGGCAAGCGCCGCGGCGCGTGGAAGCTGCCCAAGGACGCGCCGGAAGCGACCAAGGGCTTCCTGCTCAACCACCTGATCTCCGACATCACGCCGAAGGGCGACTACGCGAACGCCGATCCGGTGACGGGCCAGGCCGCCTGGTTCGACCTGCGCGTACGCATCGCGCCCGCCGCGTCGACGGGTGCCCTGTCGCAGCCGCAGTTCGCCACGCTCGCGGGCGCGCCGGCGGACGATCGACCGCTGCGCTACGGCGCCGACTTCCGCCGCGAACGCGACTCCCGCGAGGCCTCATGACACCGCGAAAGATCATCGGCTACGCGCTGGTCGCGCTCGGCTTCCTGCTGATCATCCTGCTCGGCTACGGCGTCATCGAGCCGTTCGGCGATTTCACCGTCGCGAACGACCTCGGCGGCCTGATGCGCGTGCTCGCGCCGAGCGTGGCCATTCCGTTCGCGATCTTCCTGGTCGGCATCGCGCTCGCCCGCGGAGGACGCCGCCGGTGACGATGCTGCCGCCGCCGACACCGAAGAAGCTCGGGCTCGTGATCGACCTCGACACCTGCGTGGGCTGCCATGCCTGCGCGGTGGCCTGCAAGGAATGGAATGCGGGCGGCTTTTCCGCGCCGCTGCCGGACGAGAAACCCTACGGCGAGCATCCGACCGGCGTCTGGTTCAACCGGGTACACAGCTACGAGCTGGCCGCGGTGCTGGTCGACGAAGCGCCGCCCGCCACGGCGCGCGAATCGCACACGTCGATGCGCGATGCCGGCCACCTCGGCGACTTCGACCGCAGTGTCGGCGTCGACGCCGCGCGCGCCGAGCCGCCGCACGCGGACCGTCCGGACTCGACGTCTTCAGCGATGCCGCGCACGGGCTGCACGTCGATGAACCTCGCCGCCGATCTCGCGCAACCGGCGATGACCCTGCACTTCCCACGCTCGTGCCTGCACTGCGAGGAACCGGCCTGCGTCACGGTCTGCCCGACCGGCGCGAGCTACAAGCGCGCCGAGGACGGCATCGTGCTGGTCGACGAGAGCAAGTGCATCGGCTGCAAGCTGTGCTCGTGGGCCTGCCCCTACGGCGCGCGCGAGTACAGCAGCGTCGAGGGCGTCATGAAGAAGTGCACGCTCTGCATCGACCGGATCTACAACGAGAACCTGCCGGAAGCCGAGCGCCAGCCGGCCTGCGTACAGGCCTGCCCGACCCGCGCGCGCCACTTCGGCGACCTCGCCGATCCCGAGTCCAAGGTGTCGAAGCTGGTCGCCGAGCGCGGCGGCGTCGACCTGATGGCATCGCTAGGCTACAAGCCGACCAATAAGTACCTGCCGCCGCGACCGCGTCGTGGTGCGACGACGGCGACCGCCACCGAGGAAGCGCTCGACACGAAGGCGCTGCCGCCGGTGCTGCGCTGGCTCGACCGCGTGCTGTCGCGCTGAGGACCCCATGCATCCCGCCCTCTCCGTCATCTTCTTCACCACGCTGTCGGGGCTCGGCTACGGCCTGCTCGCATGGAGCGGCATCGCGGCGCTGGTCGGCACCTCGCCGCGCGCGCTGCTGTCCGCGCTCGTGCTGGGCGTGCTCCTGTCCGTCGTCGGCCTGCTGTGCTCGGTCGGCCACCTCGGCAAGCCGTTGCGGGCCTGGCGCGCGTTCTCGCAATGGCGCACGTCATGGCTGTCGCGCGAAGGCGTGGTCTCGCTCGCGACGTTCGCACCCGCGCTGCTACTGGTTGCCGCGTTCCTGCCGCGCTTTTTCGCGGTCGACCTCGGCGGCGCATCGCTCACCGGCGGCGTCGTGCTGGCCGCGGCGGCCGTGCTGCTCGCGCTCGGCGCGCTCGCGACCGTCTACTGCACGTCGATGATCTACGCGTCGCTCAAGCCCATCCCGGCCTGGACGCATCGCAGCGTGCCCGCCGTCTACCTGCTGTTCGCCCTCGTCTCCGGCGGCATCGCGTTCCTCACGCTGCGCGCTGTCTTCGGCGCGACGCCGTCGCGCGCGACGCTGCTGCTGACGATCCTCGGCCTCGGCCTGCTCGCGCTGCTGAAGGCGCGCTACTGGTCCGCGATCGATACGACGCCGCTTCCGGTCACGCGCGGCGAGGCCATCGGCCTGCCGGCGCGCGAGGTCCGCGTGTTCGAGCGCCCGCACACCGAAGGCAACTTCGTGACGCGCGAAATGGTGTTCGTGCTTGCGCGCAGGCACGCGTCTCGCCTGCGCGCGATCGCACTGGTCGCCTTCGCGACGCTGCCCGCACTCGCGCTGGCCGCGACGTGGATCGTCCCGACCGCCGCCACGACGCTGCTGGCCATCGCCACGCTGTCGGTGCTGGTCGGCGCGTTCGTCGAGCGCTGGCTGTTCTTCGCCGAAGCACGCCACCTGGTGTCGCAGTACTACTGAACCGCGCAGGAGTTCCGTCATGACCTCCGACGAAACCGCGATCCGCGCCCTCATCTGGCAATGGCACGACGCGACCGCCGTCGGTGACGTCGATGCCGTGCTGTCGCTGATGGCGAAGGACGTGCAGTTCCTCGTGCCGGGCCGCGAACCGATGCTGGGTCGGGATGCGTTCGAGGACGGCCTGCGCTCCCTGCTGAAGACGCATCGCATCCGCTCGAGCGGCGACGTGCGCGAGGTGCAGGTGTCGGGCGATCTCGCGTTCGTGACCGCGCGCCTGACCGTCCGCATCGAACCGCTCGAAGGCGGCGGCGCGAGCGAACGCAGCGGCTATGCCCTGTCCGTGTTCCGGCGCATGGCTGACGGGTCCTGGCAACTCATCCGCGACGCCAACCTGCTGGCGGCAGGCTGACGTCCAGACCGGGTCGGCGCCGGACCTCAGGACACGAACGGCCCGGTATCCGGTTCCGACGACGCGGCGATGAGCGCGGCCGCACCGTGCCCGAGCAGTTCCTGCGCGACGCGTTCGCCGAGCGCGTCGGGCGCATCGATGCCGCCCTCGGCGGACGCGCGCACCTGGCGGCCGTCGACCGCCGAGCCGACCAGCCCTTCCAGGTGCAGGCGCGTGCCGGAGAGCCTGGCGAACGCGGCGACCGGCACGTGGCAGCTGCCGTGCAGCGCACGGTTCATCGCCCGCTCCGCTTCGACGCAGGTGCGCGTCGCGGCGTCGTTGAGCGCGGCGAACAGCGCGACGGTCGCCGCGTCGTCGCTGCGGCATTCGATCGCGATCGCGCCCTGCGCCGGCGCGGGCAGCCAGTCCGGGGCGTCGAGGCGCGCCCGGATGCGGTCGTCGAAACCGAGGCGCTGCAGGCCGGCGCAGGCCAGCACGATCGCGTCGTAGTCGCCGGCATCGAGCTTGGCGAGTCGCGTGTTCACGTTGCCGCGCAGGTCGCGCAGCACCAGGTCCGGGCGCCGCGCGCGCAGCTGCGCCTGCCGACGCAGCGACGACGTGCCGACCACCGCGCCCTTCGGCAGCGCGTCGAGGCCGGCATGGCGGTTGCTGACGAACGCATCGGCATGGTCCGCGCGCGCGAGGATCGCCGGCAGCGCGAAGCCGGGTTCGAGCTCCATCGGCACGTCCTTGAGCGAATGCACGGCGCAGTCGGCGTCGCCGCGCAGCATCGCGAGCTCGAGCTCCTTGAGGAACAGGCCCTTGCCGCCGATCGCCGCGAGCGAACGGTCCAGCACCTCGTCCCCGCGCGTGCTCATCGGCACCAGTTCCACCGCCAGGCCCGGATGCGCGGCGCGCAGGCGATCGGCGACGTGCTCGGTCTGCCAGAGGGCGAGCGGGCTTTTCCGGGTGGCGATGCGGAGGGTGCGGGCGGGCGTCGTCATCCCCGCATTGTCGCGGATTTGCACCGGCGGGCCGTCATCGGGCCCGCGATGTCGCGACCGCCATGCCGGTGGCCGCGGATCCGTGGTTCCTCGACCGCCGTCACAGGTGCGCGAGCCGCTCCCGCAGCGACGCCACGCAGCGCCGGCTCACCTCGAGCGGCTGGCGGCCATGCCGCAGCAGCGCCTGCACGTGGCCGTCGGGGCTGCGCTTGAGCTCGATGAGCTCGTGCCGCGCGACCAGGCAGTTGCGATGGATGCGCACGAAGCGTTCGCCGAATTCCAGCTCGAGCGAGCGCAGCGATTCCTCGATGAGATCCTCGCCGCGCGCGTGGTGCACGACGACGTACTTCTCTTCGGCCTGCAGGTAGTGGATGTCGTCGATCGGGATCAGCCGCAGCGAGCCGCGCAGGCGCGCGCACAGGTGCGTGCGCTTGCGGCCGGCCCCATCGCCGTTGGCGCGCGCCGACGTCAGGCGGCGCACGCGTTCGAGCGCGGCCGCGAGGCGTTCCGGGCGCACCGGCTTGACCAGGTAGTCCAGCGCCTCGGCCTCGAAGGCCGAGACCGCATGCGCGTCGTAGGCGGTGCAGAAGATCACGGCCGGGCGCGGTTCGCTCGCGGCGAGGTGCCGCGCGGTCTCCAGCCCGTCCATGCCCGGCATCGATACGTCCAGCAGCACCAGGTCCGGGTGCTGTTCGGCGCAGGCCTGCAGCGCCTGCGCGCCGTCCGACGCCGTCGCGACCACGCGGATGCCCGGCTGCTCCTCGAGCAGCGCGCGCAGCCGGTCACGGGCCAACGGTTCGTCGTCGGCGATCACCACGTTCAGCGTATCCACGCACCCCTCCCGCGATACCCCCCCGCCTCCGATATTAGCCTTCCCGGGCGTTCGTGGAAGGGGCGGCCTCAGCGGGCGGCTGAACCGGACACGAGACGCGCGTCCAGCCAGCCGCGCACCGCCTCGATCTCCTCGAGGCAGACCTGGTGCTGCATCGGGTAGGCGTGGAAGTCGACATCGAAGCCCAGCGCGCGCAGGCGGCGGGCGGCGTCCTCGCCCGCGGCGAAGGGCACGACGGGATCGAAGCGGCCGTGCGCGACGAAGACCGGCTGCCCGCGCGCGGCCTCGGGCGTGTCGTCCAGGCGCGCGAGCGCGTCGGTACCGAGCGGGAGGTACGTCGACAGCGCGACCAGGCCGGCCAACGGTTCGCTCCGCCGCAGGCCCGCCGCCAGCGTGACCGCGCCGCCCTGC
>NZ_SMRQ01000031.1 GCF_004359965.1 Cognatilysobacter segetis
CGGGCGCGCCCGCATCGCGGGCATCGGCGGGTGCGGTCGACGACGCGTCCGTAGCCGGTGCCGCCGCCGCGCGGTCGGGTGCCGTCGACGAGCTCGCCTCGGCGGACGGCGTCGCGGCAGGCGTCGCGTCGGCGGCGGGCCGGCCCGTGCAGGCACACAGCCCGGCGGCGAGGATCAACGATGCGACAGTCTTCATGCGGCGCTCCATGAACGATTCACGGCAGCCTAGCCGGCGGCCGTGAACCCGTCGCGAAGCGTCAGTCCGGTCGGAAGTGCTTGCCGAGTCCGGCCCAGCACGCCTGGTAGTCGCGCTGGCGATGCGCGGCGTCGATCGCCTGCTGCGTCGGGCGGATCACGAAGCGCGCCTCGAACATGAAAGCCATCGTGTCCCTGATGACGTCGGGCTTGGACAGATCGGCACTGCTCGCCTTGTCGAACGTCGCCGCATCCGGGCCGTGGCCGGTCATGCAGTTGTGCAGCGACGCGCCGCCCGGCGAGAAGCCCTCGGCCTTCGCGTCGTACGCGCCGTGGATCAGCCCCATGAACTCGCTGGCGATGTTGCGGTGGAACCACGGCGGGCGGAACGTGTCCTGCGCGACCAGCCAGCGCGGCGGGAAGATGACGAAGTCCATGTTGCCAACGCCCGGCGTGTCGCTCGGGCTGGTCAGGACGAGGAAGATCGACGGATCCGGATGGTCGAAGCTGATCGAGCCGATCGCGTTGAAACGACGCAGGTGGTACTTGTACGGCGCGTGGTTGCCGTGCCAGCCGACCACGTCGATCGGCGAATGGCCGATCGACGCGCGCCATAGATGGCCCTGGAACTTCGCGACGAGTTCGAAGTCGCCTTCGACGTCCTCGTACGCCGCATTCGGCGTCAGGAAATCGCGCGGATTCGCGAGGCCGTTGCTGCCGATCGGGCCGAGGTCGGGCAGGCGCAGGTGCGCGCCGAAGTTCTCGCAGATGTAGCCGCGGGAGGCGCCGTCGGGCAGCTTCACCGCGAAACGGATGCCGCGCGGGATCACCGCGATCTCCTGCGGCTCGACGTCGAGCACGCCGCATTCGGTCTCGATGTGCAGGCGGCCCTGCTGCGGCACGATCAGCAGCTCGCCGTCGGCGTCGTAGAACCAGCGGCCCTGCATGTCGCGATTCGCCGCGTACATATGCACGCCGACGCCGGACTGCGACGCGGCGCAGCCGTTGCCGGCCATCGTGAACAGCCCATCGAGGAAGTCGACCGTCGCGTCGTCGCCCGGCAGCGGCAACGGGCTCCAGCGCATCTGATCGGGGCTGACCGGACCGGTGTCGAAATCGTTGTGGAACGTCGTCGCTGCGCGGCCTTCGTAGCGCGCGAACGGGCCGTGCATCGCCGCGGGGCGGATGCGGTAGAACCAGCTGCGACGGTTGGCATGCCGCGGCGCGGTGAACGCGGTGCCGGAGATCTGCTCGGCATACAGGCCGTGCGCGACGCGCTGCGGCGAGTTGCGGCCTTCGGGCAGCGTGCCGGGCACGGCTTCGGTGGCGAACTCGTTGCCGAAGCCGGACTGGTAGCCGGTGGATTCGATCGTCATGTCGATGTCTGCATCCGTCGGAAGATCAAAGCGCGCACGACAAAAGGCGCACGATTCGAATCGCTTCGAATTACCGCGTCGGCTTCAGAGAACACCACGTTTAATTTGGTCGCGCTCGATCGATTCGAACAGCGCCTGGAAGTTGCCTTCGCCGAAGCCCTCGTTGCCCTTGCGCTGGATGATCTCGAAGAAGATCGGGCCGAACGCGTTCTGCGTGAAGATCTGCAGCAGCTTGCGCTGCTTGGTCTCCAGGTCGGCGTCGATCAGGATCGCGTTGCGGCGCAGACGCTCGACGTCCTCGCCGTGGTCCGGCACGCGCTGGTCGATCACGTCGAAATAGGTATCCGGCGTGTCGAGGAAGGCGATGCCCTTCTCGCGCATCGCTTCCACCGTCGCGTAGATGTCGTCGGTGAACAGCGCGATGTGCTGGATGCCCTCGCCCTTGTAGGCCCGCAGGTACTCGTTGATCTGGCTCTTCTCGTCGGACGACTCGTTGAGCGGGATGCGAACGATGCCGTCCGGCGCGGTCATCGCCTTCGACAGCAGGCCGGTCTTGGCGCCCTTGATGTCGAAGTAGCGGATCTCGCGGAAGTTGAACAGGCGCTCGTAGTAGTCCGACCACTTCTGCATGTTCCCGAGGAACAGGTTGTGCGTGAGGTGATCGATGAACGTCAGGCCGAAGCCGCGCGGCTGGCGCTCGACGTTCTCGAAGAACACGTAGTCACCGTACGGGTCGGCGCCGTCGTCGATCAGGTAGAGCATGCAGTCGCCGATGCCCTTGATCTTGAGCGCGCCGACCGCGCCATCGAACTCCACTTCCTCGCCGCCGTTGGCGGTGGCGTGCTGCAGGACTTCGGTGGTCGGCTTCCTGAAGCGGATCGCGAAACCGCAGGCGGACGGGCCGTGCTCGGCCGCGAACTTCGAGGCGAAGCAGTCCGGCTCCTCGTTCAGCAGGAAGTTGATGCCGCCCTGGCGGAACAGGGTGATCGCGCGATCCTTGTGCTTCGCCACCGCGGTGAAGCCGAGGCGCTCGAGGTAGTCGCGCATCGCGCCGCCCTGGCCTTCGGGCGCGGCGAACTCGACGAATTCGAAGCCGTTGATCCCCATCGGGTTCTCGAACGTGGTGACCTGCATGCCGAGATTGGGCTGGGCGCTCATGGGGAGTCCTCGCGGAAGATGAAAGGCGCGCCGGACTTGCGGCACGGGATCGAGGCTTTATAGTTTCAGATGAAACTACTTGCAAGGCGCGACGCAGCATGAGCCTGAACACCGACGCCGCCACCCTCGACCTCGAGCATTTCCTGCCCTACCGGCTGTCGGTGCTGAGCAACCGCGTCAGCGGCGCGATCGCGCGCGTGTATTCCGAGCGCTTCGCCCTCGGCGTCACCGAATGGCGGGTGATGGCCGTGCTCGGCCGCTACCCCGACCTCTCGGCGGGCGAGGTCGCGCAGCGCACGGCGATGGACAAGGTCGCGGTGAGCCGCGCGGTCGCCGGCCTGGTCGACGCCGGGCGCGTGGAGCGCGAGACGCACGACGACGACCGCCGCCGCTCCGTGCTGCGGCTGTCCGCGGCCGGCCGCGCGATCCACGACGAGGTCGCGCCACTGGCGCTGGGCTTCGAGAAGCGCCTGCTCGACGGCATGGCGCCCGCCGAACGCGACGTGCTGTTCCGACTGCTCGATCGCCTGGACGAGCTCGAGCTGCAGGCCGAAGCGGACCTCGGCCCGGCCTGATCGACGCAAAGAAAAAAGGCGGCCCGGAGGCCGCCTTCTTTCGCCCATCGAAATCGCTTACTTCACGCCGGCCATCAGCTTCTGCACCAGCGGCGCGATCAGGAACAGCACCACGCCGCAGGCCATCAGGATCCAGAAGCCCTGCGTGTAGGCCGACAGCGCGGACGCGGTGGTCATGCCGCCCTCGCCGCTCGCCTCGGCGGCGAACAGGCCCGACAGGTTGTTGCCGATGCCCGTCGAGAGGAACCAGCCGCCCATGCCGAAGCCCACCAGGCGCAGCGGGGCCAGCTTGGTCACCATCGACAGGCCGATCGGCGACAGGCAGAGCTCGCCGATCGACTGGATCACGTAGACCGAGAACAGCGTCCAGAACGGGATCTTCATCGACTGCGGGTCCACCAGCGACGACAGCGCGAACATCAGCAGCAGGAACGCGAGGCCGTTGAAGATGATGCCCAGGCCGAACTTGCGCGGGATCGACGGATTGGCGCGGCCGAGGCGGATCCAGGTCCACGCCACCAGCGGCGCCAGCGTGATGATCGCGATCGAGTTCACCGACTGGAACCAGCCGACCGGGAATTCCCAGCCGCCGAACTGGCGGTCGACGATCTTGTCGGCGAGGAAGTTGAAGCTCGACCCCGCCTGCTCGAAGAACATCCAGAACACGATGTTGAACAGGAAGATGATCAGCATCGCGATCACCTTGTTGCGCGCGACGCCGCCGTTCTTCACGCCTTCGATGAGCAGCAGGCCGCACAGCGCGATGAACATCGGCATCAGCACGAACCACTGCAGCGACTTGGCCGGGATGCTGAGCAGGAAGTAGAACACCGGGATCGCGACCAGCGCGCCGATGGCGACCATCAGCACCTTGCCCATGCCTTCGTTGCCCAGCGTCGGCAGGCCCACGCCCTTGAGCTGGTGACGGCCGAACCAGAACCACACGAGGCTGATCAGCATGCCCACGCCGGCGGTCATGAAGACCACGCGGTAGGCCGGCATGTCCGGCGTGCCGAACACCTTGTCGGCCAGGATGCCGGTCAGGATCGGCGCGATGAACGCACCGGCGTTGATGCCCATGTAGAAAATGGTGAAACCGGAATCGCGGCGCTCGTCGCCGGCCGTGTAGAGCTTGCCGACGAGCGTCGAGATGATCGGCTTGAACAGGCCGGTGCCGACGATGATCGTGGCGAGACCGAACTTGAAGATGGTCTCGTTCGGCAACGCCACCATGAACAGGCCCGCGGCCATGATCACGGCGCCGAGCAGGATCGATCGCTGGTAGCCGATCAGCTTGTCGGCGACGTAGCCACCGAAGATGGCGCCCGCGTACACCAGTGCCAGGTACGCGCCGTACAGGCGACCGGCCGGGGCCTCGCCCGCCGGATTGCCGTCGAAGAACTGCGCGACGATGTAGAGCGTGAGCGCCCAGCGCATGCCGTAGAACGCGAACCGCTCCCAGAACTCGGTCATGAAGAGCATCCACAGGGGCCGGGGCTGGCCCAGGACCTGCGGGAACTCGGGCGGATCGGACGGCGGGCCGCCGGCCGCGTGCAGCGGCGGGCCCATCGGTTCTGCAGCGTCGGGGACTTGCGCACTCATTCGGTGATTCCTGTAAGACGTGGATGTCGCCGCATCGGGGGCTGCGGACGCGTGCAACCGGCCGAGAATGTCCGAACGGCCGCCGGGGCGTCAAACCGACGCCCGCTGCTGCAATGCAGCAGTGTTTAGATGAACGGGTGCGGCAGGCGTGACGACGCCACGCGCGTTCCGCGCGTATCCGCCGATGGCATCAGGCGCCGGGCGCGAGGTCGACGCCGATGCGCGTGCGCACCTCGAACAGCTCCGGGAAGAACGACAGTTCCAGCGCCTGCTTCAGGAAGCCCACGCCCGACGAGCCGCCCGTTCCGCGCTTGAAGCCGATGATGCGCATCACCGTGCGCATGTGGCGGAAGCGCCAGAGCTGGAACTGCGTCTCGAGATCGACCAGGTCCTCGCACAGCTGGTACGCGGCCCAGTGCGTCGCCGAATCCTCGTAGATGCGCTCGAGCACGGGCAGCAGCTCGGGGTCGGAGACGTGCGTGGCGGACCAGTCGCGCTCGACCCAGCGCGCCGGCACCGCGTGGCCGTGGCGCGCGAGGTAACGCAGCGCCTCGTCGTAAAGGCTGGGCGCATGCAACAGCGATTCGAGTGTCGCCTGCCCGTCGGGATCGTGCGCGAACACCTTGAGCATCGCCGCGTTCTTGTTGCCGAGCAGGAACTCGACCTCGCGGTACTGCAGCGACTGGAAGCCCGACGACGGCCCGAGGATGTCGCGGAACTTCATGTAGTCGGCGGGGGTGAGCGTCTCCAGCACGCTCCACATGTCGGTGAGCTGGCGAAGGATCGCCTTCACCCGCGAGAACACCTTCTGGCAGGCGCCGATGTCGTCGCCCTGCAGGAAGACGACCGCCGCCCGCAGCTCGTGGATCATCAGCTTCAGCCAGAGCTCGCTGACCTGATGCTGGGTGATGAAGAGCAGCTCGTCGTGCTGCGGCGGGTCCGACAGGGGCTGCTGGGCGGAGAGCAGGCGGTCCAGGCGCAGGTAGCCGCCGTAGGTCAGGCGCCCGGCCAGCTCCGTGTGGACGCCGCTTTCCAGCGGGCGTTCGTTGTTCTCGATGCTCATGGCGGTCCCCGGTGCGGGCCGGAAGCGTAGCGCAGGCGACGAGCGTCACGCTTTCGCAACGGAAAGCGGTCACAATTCCGGCCGCTCGCGGCCCGATGGCCGCGGTGGACGGGCCGGACGCCCGTCGCGACCGCCCGGGGAGGGGCAGCCGCGCACCGCGCGCGAACCGGGAGGCCCGCCTTCCGGCCACTTGGGGAGACAGCATGGAACCGTTCTCGCGACGTCTCGCGGCGCTGGGCTTCGGCCTGGCCGCGTTGTTCGCCGGCAGCGCGCAGGCGCAGGTCGTCATCAGCCAGGTCTACGGCGGCGGCGGCAACTCCGGCGCCACGCTGAAGAGCGACTTCATCGAGCTGCACAACACGGGCCCGGCGCCGGTCGACCTGTCGACGTACTCGGTCTATTACGGCTCGTCCTCGGGCACCACCTGGCAGCGCACCGGCCTCGCCGGCTCGATCGCGCCGGGCGGCTACTACCTCATCAAGGAAGCCGACGGCACCGGCGGCACCGCCGCCCTGCCCGCCCCGGACGCCACCGGCACCATCGCGATGGCCGGCGGCGCCGGCAAGGTCGCGCTGCTGCAGTCCACGGCCACGCTCTCCGGTGCCTGTCCGGCCGGCGCCATCGACTTCGTCGGCTACGGCAGCGTCAACTGCGCCGAAGGCCTGTCGGCGCCGGCGCTCGGCAACACCACGGCGGCCACGCGCGTGGACGACTGCGTCGACAGCAACGACAACCGCAGCGATTTCGCCGCGCTCGCGCCCAACCCACGTAACCGCGCCAGCGCGGCGCACGCCTGCGGCGCCGGCGCGATCGTCGCCGGCATCGACGACGTCGCTGTCAACGAAGGCAATTCGGGCACGGCGACGCTGCAGTTCACCGTCAAGCTGACCGGCCCCGCCGGCGCGGGCGGCGTGGCCTTCCGCTGGTCGACCTTCGACGGCAGCGCACGCGCGGGCAGCGACTACACGGCCGTGATCGAAGCGACCGCGACGATCCCCGCCGGCGCGGATCGCACCACGCTGAGCGTGACCGTCGCGGGCGACGACGCGGTCGAACCCGACGAGACGCTGCGCGTCGTGCTGTCCGATCTCACCGGCGCGGACGCCGGTGACGTCGACGGCCTCGGCACGATCGTCAACGACGACTTCCCGGTCGTGCCGATCTCGCAGATCCAGGGCGCGGGCGAGCGCTCGCCGCTGGCGGGCCAGATCGTCGCCACGCGCGGCATCGTCACCGGCCGCACGAACAAGGGCTTCTACCTGCAGAGCCGCGACGTCGATGCCGATGCCGATGCGGCGACGTCGGAAGGCCTGTTCGTGTTCACCAACAACGCGCCGCCGGCCGCGGCGCAGCCGGGCCGCTGGGTCGTCGCGCGCGGCACGATCACCGAGTACGTCCCGTCCACCGACCCGGGCCAGCAGCCCTACACGGAGATGGGCGGCGCGATCGTGGTCGCAGCGGTCGACGACGCGACCTATCCGCTGCCCGCGCCGGTCGAACTGACGGCGACGTTCCCGGATCCGCACGGCGGCCTCGCGCAGCTCGAGCGCGTCGAGTCGATGCGCGTGATCGTGCGCGACTTCGTCGCCACCGCGCCGTCGGACGGCTTCATCAACGAGGCGCAGGCCTCGGGCAGCAGCAACGGGCTGTTCTACGGCACCGTCGCCGACCTGCCGCGGCCGTTCCGCGAGCCCGGCATCCAGGCGCCCGACGCGCCGCCCGCCGGCACGATCCCGCCGATCCCGCAGTGGGACTTCAATCCGGAAGTGCTGACCGTCGACAGCGACGCGCTCGGCGGCCCGCAGCTCGACCTCGCTGCCGGCGCGCACGTCGCGGACGTCGCCGGCCCGCTCAACTACAGCTACCGCCGCTGGCAGATCCTGCCCGACTCGATCGGCGCGGTGACGCCCGGTCCGGCGCCGCGTGCCGCGCACGAGGTCCCCGCCGATGCGTTCACCGTCGCCGGCTACAACCTGGAGCGCTTCTTCGACGAGCTCGACGACGCCGGCAAGAGCGACGTGAAGCTCACCGCCGCCGCGGTCGAGCGCCGCCTTTCGAAGGCGTCGCTCGGCATCCGCGAATCGCTGCGCATGCCCGACATCCTCGGCGTCGTCGAGATGGAGAACCTCGCGATCCTGCAGCGCGTGGCCGACCGCGTGAACGACGATGCCGTCGCCGTCGGCCAGCCGAATCCCGCCTACCGCGCGTACCTCGTCGAAGGCAATGACGTCGGCGGCATCGACGTCGGCTTCCTCGTCAAGACCGCCGACGTCGCGGCCGGCACGCCGCGCGTGGAGGTGCTGGACGTGCAGCAGGTCGGCAAGGCCACGACCTTCACCGGTGCGGACGGCTCGACGAGCCTGCTCAACGATCGCCCGCCGCTCGCGCTGAAGGCCGTGGTGCACTACGGCGACGGTCGCGCGTTCCCGCTCAACGTCGTGATCGCGCACCAGCGCTCGCTCAACGGCGCGGACGCGACCGATGCCGACGGTGACCGCATCCGCAGCAAGCGCCAGCGCCAGGCCGAGTTCCTCGCCGCCTACCTCGACGCGCGCCAGCACGAGGCGCCGGACACGCGCCTGGTCGTGCTCGGCGACTTCAACGCGTTCGAGTTCAACGACGGCCTCGCCGACACCATGGGCACCACCATCGGCGCGCCGTCGCCGGATGCGCAGACCGCCGTCTACGGCGACGGCGACGACCTGGTCGAGCCGAACCTGGTGAACCTCGCCTCGCTGCTGCCGGCGAACGAGCGCTACTCGTTCTCGTTCGACGGCAATGCGCAGAGCCTGGACCACGTGCTGGTCAACGAGGACATGGTGGTCGCCACGCGCGACATCCAGCTCGACCACGCGCGCATCAACGGCGACTTCCCGGAGACCAACCGCAACGATGCGAACTCGCCGTCGCGGCTGTCCGACCACGATCCGGTCGTCGCCTACTTCGTGCCGCGCCGCCATGCCGACCTGTCGGTCACGGCGACCGCGACCGATGCGCACACCGGCGGCCGCGTGCATTTCGATGTCGTGCTGGCCAATGCCGGCCCCGAGCAGGCCGACCGCCCGATGATCGGCTTCGACATCGACGCCGCACTGCCGGACCTCGTGGTCGCGGCGCCTGCGGGCTGGACCTGCGATGCGGCGACGGTGGCCGCCGGCCGCACGTCGGTCGTCTGCGACGCGCCGTCGCTCGCGTCCGGCGCGAGCGCCGCCTTCGCGGTCGAGGCCGACGCCACCGCGGCGCTGTTCGGCCGCCGGCTGACGCTGGCCGCGTCCGCGCAGGCCGAATCGCTCGATCCGGACCGCGCCAACGACACCGCGACGGCGAGCCTGTCGGTGCTGTCGACCGCCGATCTCGGCGTCGACCTCGCCGCGCCGGGCACGCACCTGCGTCGCGGCGAGGTCGGGCTGTACCGCGCCGTGGTGACCAATGCCGGTGCCGACCTCGCGGTCGCGCCGGTGCTCGTGCTCACCGGCGACGCGCCGGCGGCGAACGTCGCGATGGTCGCGCCGGCCGGCTGGACCTGCGGCGTCGCGAACGACCCGGCCGGCTTCCGCGCGACCTGCACGTCGACCGGACTGGCGAGCGGCGCGGCCGCGTCGATCGGCGCGCGCATCGTCGGGCCGCAGCGACCGGGCCAGCCGCACTTCACGGTGACGGCGCGCATCGGCACGCAGAGCACGGACGCGAACGCCGCGAATGACGCATCGAGCCGCTCGGTGGTGCTGACCGGCAGCTGGCGCTGACGCCGGCCGCGGCCCGGCCGCGGATGGCGGCGAGAGGAAGGCGCGGCTCCGGCCGCGCCTTTTTCGTGGGCGATGCGGCAGCGCGCAATGCCGCTTAACACCCTCGCCGGTAGAATCGGACGCTTTCCGACGCACCGGACCGACGGATGACGCTCGCCGCGAGTTTCGAAATCGAATACCTGCAGTACCTCGGACCGGACGGCACGCCCGTCGCCGAGATCCCCGAGGCCTTCCGCGACGCCTCGCAGCTGCTCCCCCTCTTCAAGCAGATGCTGTTCGTGCGCACCTTCGACACGAAGGCGATCGCGCTGCAGCGCACCGGCAAGCTCGGCACGTACGCCGCCTGCCTCGGCCACGAGGCCACGCACGTCGGCATCGGCGCATCGATGCGTCCCGAGGACGTGTTCGCGCCCAGCTACCGCGAGTACGGCGCGCAGTTCATGCGCGGCGTGCGCCCGCGCGACGTCCTCATGTACTGGGGTGGCGACGAGCGCGGCAACGACTTCCCCGAGGCACGCAACGACTACCCGTGGTGCGTGCCGATCTCGACGCAGTGCCTGATGGCCTCCGGCGCGGCGCTCGCGTTCAAGCTGCGCAACGAGCCGCGCGTCGCGGTGGCCTGCTGCGGCGACGGCGGCTCGTCGAAGACCGACTTCTACGCCGGCCTCAACGCCTCCGGCGCGTTCACCTCGCCGCTGGTGCTGTGCGTGATCAACAACGGCTGGGCGATCTCCGTGCCGCGCGGCGCGCAGACGGGCGCCAAGACGCTCGCGCAGAAGGGCCTCGCCGGCGGCCTGTACTGCCTGCAGGTCGACGGCAACGACCTGATCGCCGTGCTCGAGGCCATGCGCCGCGCCACCGAGCGCGCACGCAGCGGCCAGGGCGGCAGCGTGATCGAGTTCATGACCTACCGCCTGCACGACCACACCACCGCGGACGACGCGCGTCGCTACCGCGGCGAGCAGGAAGTGAAGGACGCCTGGACCCGCGAGCCC
This sequence comes from Cognatilysobacter segetis, assembly GCF_004359965.1. Taxonomy (GTDB): domain Bacteria; phylum Pseudomonadota; class Gammaproteobacteria; order Xanthomonadales; family Xanthomonadaceae; genus Cognatilysobacter; species Cognatilysobacter segetis. Next base: position 10,711 of record NZ_SMRQ01000031.1, read on the forward strand.
TTCATCCGCCTGCGCAATTACCTGGTCGCGCAGGGCGTGTGGAGCGATGAGCAGGAGAAGGCCTGGATCGAGGAATGCGGTGCGAAGGTCGACGTCGAGATCAACGCCTACCTCGAGACGCCCGTGCAACCGGTCGAGGCGATGTTCGACTACCTCTACGCCGACATGCCGGACGACCTGCGGGCCCAACGGGAATACGCGATCAGCCTGGAGGGCCGCCGATGAACGCACAGGTCAAGCCGACTGAAAACGCGATCACCCTGATCGAGGCGATCACCCAGGCGCTCGCCTACGAGATGCGCAACGACCCGTCCGTGCTGGTGCTCGGCGAGGACGTCGGCGTCAACGGCGGCGTGTTCCGCGCCACCGCCGGCCTGCACGCGCAGTTCGGCAGCCAGCGCGTGATCGACACGCCGCTCGACGAGACGACGATCGCCGGCCTCACCGTCGGCCTCGCCTCGCAGGGCATGAAGCCCGTCGCCGAGGCGCAGTTCGACGGGTTCATGTACCCGATGGTCGACTTCCTCGTCTGCCACGCGGCGCGTATGCGCTACCGCACGCGCGGCCGCCTCACCTGCCCGATGGTGCTGCGCGTGCCGTGGGGCGGTGGCATCCGCGCGCCGGAGCATCACTCCGAAGCGAACGAAGCGATCTTCACCAACGTGCCGGGCCTTCGCGTGGTCATGCCGTCGTCGCCGCAGCGCGCCTACGGCATGCTGCTGTCCGCGATCCGCGACCCGGATCCGGTGATCTTCTTCGAGCCCAAGCGCATCTACCGCCAGTACAAGGAAGTGGTCGCCGACGACGGCGAGGCGCTGCCGCTCGACGTCTGCTACGTGCTGCGCGACGGCACCGACCTGACGCTGGTGACGTGGGGCGCGCAGGTCAAGGAGACGCTGGAGGCCGCCGAGAAGCTCGCCGGCGAGGGCATCAGCTGCGAGGTCATCGACGTCGCCACGCTGCGCCCGCTCGACTTCGCAACGATCGCCGAATCGGTCTCCAAGACCGGCCGCTGCGTGATCGTGCACGAAGCGCCCAAGACCGCGGGCTTCGGTGCCGAGATCGCCGCGCGTCTCGCCGAGGAGTCGATGTTCGACCTGCTCGCGCCGGTCGAGCGCGTCACCGGCTACGACACGCACATCCCGCTGTTCCGCCTCGAGATGAAGTACCTCCCGAGCGTGGAGCGCATCGTCGCCGCCGCCCGGCGCGCGATGGCGGCCGGCTGACCCTTTCCAGGACGAACGCATGAGCCAGACCAAGACTTTCCTGCTGCCCGACCTGGGCGAAGGCCTGCCGGACGCGACCATCGTCGAGTGGTACGTCAAGGAAGGCGACGTGATCCGCCTCGACGACAACCTCGTGTCGATGGAGACCGCCAAGGCGGTCGTCGACGTGCCCTCGCCGGTCTCCGGCAAGGTGCTCAAGCTCGCCGGCGGCGCCGGCGACGTGGTGGTGACCGGCACGATGCTCGCGGTGTTCGAGGTCGACCCCTCGATGCCGCAGCGCGCCGAGGGCCAGGACACCGGCCATCACCACGGCGGCGGCCACGCGGCTGCCGAGACGCACGGCGGCGCGGGCACCGAGGCGCCGGTCGGTAACGGCCACAAGGTCATCGCCTCCGACGACGGCGGCGTGATCAGCGACGACGCGAAGCCCGCGCCGAAGGGCGAACCGGGCGAGCGCGCCGATGCCGGTACCGTGGTCGGCGCGATGCAGAGCTCGGACGCCGTGCGCAGCGAGGCCGCGGTCGCGGTCGGCGGCGTCAAGGCGATGCCGGCCGTGCGCGCGCTGGCCCGCAAGCTGGGCGTCGACATCACCCGCGTGCGCCCGAGCGGCGCCGAGGGTGTGGTGACGATGGACGACGTGAAGCGCGCCGCGGCCGACGGCTCGGCGCGTGCCGGCCAGGGCGGCGCGGCGCCGCGCGCGGCCGATCGCGCCGCGATGGTCGCGCCGCAGCAGCAGGCCGCACCGCAGTCCGCGCAGCGCAGCACGATGTCGCAGTCGGGCAAGCCGATGCGCACGCAGCCGCCGGGCGTCGCCGCCAGCGGCCAGCCCGAGCAGCTCAAGGGCGTGCGCCGCAACATGGCACGCGTCATGGCCGACGCGCACGCGAAGGTCGTGCCGACCACGCTGGTCGACGATGCCGACCTGCACGCCTGGATCGGCAAGCAGGACATCACCGCGCGCCTCGTGCGTTCGATCGTCGCCGCGTGCAAGGCGGTGCCGGCGCTCAACGCGTGGTTCGACGGCGACAACCTCACCCGCACGATGCATCCGCATGTCGACATCGGCATCGCGGTCGATACCGACGACGGCCTGTTCGTGCCGGCGCTGCGCAATGCCGACATGCTCGACGGCAACGGCGTGCGCCAGGCGATCCAGCGCCTGCGCACGCAGGTCGGCGACCGCACGATCCCGCCGAGCGAGCTCTCGGGCTACACGATCTCGCTGTCGAACTTCGGCATGTTCGCCGGCCGCTACGCGACGCCGGTGGTGGTGCCGCCCTGCGTGGCGATCGTGGGCGCGGGCAAGCTGTGCCACGACGTCGTCGCGGTGATGGGCGGCATCGAGGTGCACCGCCGCATGCCGATCTCGCTCACGTTCGACCATCGCGCCTGCACCGGCGGCGAGGCCGCGCGCTTCCTCAAGGCGCTGCTGGACGATCTGTCGCTGCCGCAGTAACGCGGCATTCGAGCGACATCGACGGGCGCCTTCGGGCGCCCGTCGTCGTTATGGCATCCGATCGTTCCGACGATCGCGCGAGTCGAGGACGCGGTGCGGCGCTACGCTTTCCGTGTCCCCCACATGGAGCGTCCCATGGCCCATCGCAGCCGCCTCGCCGGTTTCATCATCGACTGCAATACGCCCGATCTCGACGCCGCCGCGCGCTTCTGGAGCGGCGCGCTCGGCGTGCGCATCGCCGATCCCGACTCGGGCGGCACCGGCCAGTACGCGGAGTTCGGCGGCACGCCGGGCGGCCTGCACATCGAAGTGCAGAAGGTCGACCATCCCTCGCGCGTGCACCTCGACATCGAGGCCGACGACATCGATGCGGAAGCGGCGCGGCTCGAAGCGCTCGGCGCGAAGAAGATCGCGTTCGTGAAGCGCTGGTGGCTGATGGAAGCGCCGACCGGCCAGCGCTTCTGCGTCGTGCGCATGCGCGAGGACAATGAGCGCGGCGAGGCGAACCGCTGGCCGTGAATCGCGACTGGAGCGCCGCGGGCGCCGTGCCGCTCGGCGATGCGGCAGACTCGCGCGATCCACCGGAGATCGAGATGCACCCGAACGACCGCGACTTCTATCTCGGCTGGGGCACGCTGATGCTCATCAATGCCGGCCTGGCGCAGGGAAAGGGCCGAAGCGGGTTCCTGTGGTCGATCGCCTCGCTGGTGCTCGGCCCGATCGCGACGTTGCTGATCGTGGTCCTGCCGCCGCAGCGTCGCAGCGACTGACGCCGGCCGGCGTCAGTACGCGAACTCGCGGAACACCGGGTCGACGCTGCCGTTCCACGCACCGTGGAAGAGCTCGAGCTTGCACTCGGCCGGCGTCGTGCCGCTCTCGACGATCTCCATCAGCGGCGCGAGGAAGATCGATTCGTCGACGCCGTTCGCATTGAGCCGCGCGCGGCGCTGCAGGCCGCCGGCCGCGATCTTCAGCGACTCGCGCGCGAGGTCGAGCGCGGTGCCGCCGCGGAACGGCAGCTTGAGCGCGTGGCGCGGCACGCCGTCGCGCAGCGCGTGGCGTTCCTCGAGCGAGAAGTCCTTGACGAGGTCCCAGGCGGCGTCGAGCGCGGCATCGTCGTACAGCAGGCCGACCCAGTAGGCCGGCAGCGCGCAGATGCGGTTCCAGGGGCCGGAGTCCGCGCCGCGCATCTCGAGGTATTTCTTCAGGCGCACTTCGGGAAACGCGGTCGTGGAATGGTCGGCCCAGTCCTTGAGCGTCGGGCGGAAGCCCGGCCGCGCGGGCAACTTCCCCGCCATGTAATCGCGGAACGACTGGCCGCTCGCATCGATGTACTCGCCGTCGCGGTAGACGAAGTACATCGGCACGTCGAGCAGGTAGTCGGTGTAGCGCTCGTAGCCGAAGCCGTCCTCGAACACGAAGTCGAGCAGGCCGGTGCGGTCGGCGTCGGTGTCCGTCCAGATCTGCGAGCGGTAGGAGAGGAAGCCGTTGGGCCTGCCCTCGGTGAACGGCGAGTCGGCGAACAGCGCGGTCGCGATGGGCTGCAGCGCGAGCGAGACGCGGAACTTCTTCACCATGTCGGCTTCACTGCCGACGTCGAGGTTGACCTGCACGGTGCAGGTGCGCGTCATCATGTCGAGGCCCAGGGATCCGACCTTCGGCATGTACTCGCGCATGATCTTGTAGCGGCCCTTCGGCATCCACGGCATCTCGTCGCGACGCCACTTCGGCTGGAAGCCCATGCCGAGGAAGCCCAAGCCCATCGGCTCGGCGACCTCGCGCACTTCGCGCAGGTGAGTTCCCGTCTCGCGGCAGGTCTCGTGCAGTGTTTCCAGTGGCGCGCCGGAGAGCTCGAGCTGGCCCGCGGGCTCCAACGACACCGACGCATCGTCGCGCGTCAATGCGATCACGCGGCCGTGCTCTTCCACGGGCGCCCAGCCGAAGCGCGTCAGGCCCTTGAGCAGCGCCTCAATGCCGCGGTCACCGTCGAACGTGGGCGCGCGCAGGTCGTCGGTGCGAAAGCCGAACTTCTCGTGCTCGGTGCCGATGCGCCAGTCGTCGCGCGCGCGGATGCCCGATTCCAGGAATTCGACGAGCTGCGCCCGCGACTCGATCTCGACATCCTTGACCTGGCTGGGACCGGACACGCGCACCTCGACGGATCCCGCGCCTGCGGGAGGGCGGCCAGTCTAGCCCCACGCCGGCGTACGGACGTCGCGCCGGCAGGGCGTCAGCGTTGCGCGCGTGGTGGCGGCAAACCCCTTACGCCGCGACTGTTGCGGGCGTAGCCGGACCGCGCGGCAGGGTCGCGCGGGAGCGTCGGCACCAAGCCGCATGCGGCCGCGAACCCCGCGTCCGCGACTCCTGTGCCGTGGCGACTGTTGAGCGGCCGACCACGGCCGCCCGCGTCCCCGACGCCCGGCGTACCCGGACGCCCTGCCCGCATGGCGGGATGCCCCCGCACGGTGATCCGCGGTATTTGTATCGGGACGCCGGCACGGCACACGGCATCCCCCGCGCCGCCGGTCGCGACCGACCCACGGAGCCCGCCCATGCGACCGCGCCATCCCGAAACCCATCGCGCCCATCGCGCCGGCTGGTTGCGCGCCGCGGTGCTCGGCGCCAACGACGGCATCGTCTCGATCTCCGGCCTGGTCGTCGGCGTGGCCGCGAGCGGGGTGGGTCCGTCGGCGGTGCTGGCGAGCGGCATCGCCGGCATCGTCGCCGGCGCGATGTCGATGGCAGCGGGCGAGTACGTCAGCGTGCAGTCGCAGGCGGACGTCGAGACGGCGGACCTCGCCAAGGAGCGCCGCGAACTCGCGGAGCAGCCCGAGAGCGAGCTCAAGGAACTCGCGCACATCTGGGAGCGCCGCGGCCTCGACGCGACGCTGGCGCGCGAGGTGGCCATGCAGCTCACCGCGCACGACGCGCTGGGCAGCCACGCGCGCGACGAGCTGGGCATCACCGAGACGCTGCGCGCGCGGCCGCTGCAGGCGGCGCTCGCTTCGGGCGCAGCGTTCTCGGTCGGCTCGGTGCTGCCGATCGTCGCCGTGCTGCTGGCGCCGGCCGGTCGCGTGGAACCGGTGACCATCGCCGTCACGCTGGTGGCGCTTTCGCTGTCGGGCGCGCTCGCGGCCTGGGCCGGCGGCGCGCCGATGCTGCGCGGGGCGGTGCGGGTGGTCGCCTGGGGTGCGGCGGCGATGGCCGCGGCCTCGCTGATCGGACGTCTGGCCGGCGTCGCCGTCTGACGGCGGCGGGTGACGGCGCTCGCGCCGGCGCCCCGGGACCGCCGCGCGACGTCGCCGGCTTACGCGATCGGCAGCTCCAGCCAGTTCGCGACCACCGCGCGCGCCTCGTCGACGCCCTGCTTCGACTCGCCCGAGAACACCTGCACGCTCACGCTGTCGCCGAAGCGCGAATGCATCTCGCGCGACACGGCGTGCATCGTCTGCATCTGCTGGCCGCGACCGAGCTTGTCGGCCTTGGTCAACAGCGCGTGCGCGGGCAACCCGCGATTGACCGCGTAGCCGAGCATCTGCAGGTCGTAGTCCTTGAGCGGATGGCGGATGTCCATGATCACGACCAGGCCCTTCAGCGCTTCGCGGGTGGTGAAGTAGCGATCGATGAAGGCCTGCCAGTGCGCCTGCAGGTCCTTGGGCACCTTGGCGTAGCCGTAGCCCGGCAGGTCGACGAGGTACTTGGCAGCGGGCTCCTCGTTCTGCTTCGGGGTGAAGTCGAAGAAGACGAGCTGCTGGGTGCGACCGGGCGTCTTGGAGACGCGGGCGAGCGAGCCCTGCTGGCAGATCGCGTTGAGCGCGGTGGACTTGCCGGCGTTGGAGCGCCCGGCGAACGCGACTTCGAAGCCGCCGTCGGGCGGCAACTGCGCCATGTTGTGCGCCGACAGCATGTAACGGGCGCGCTGGAAAGGGTTGGCCATGCCGCTAGGATCGCACGCCGGCGGCCGGCGCCCCGTCCCGGACGGCGTCCGCGTTGACCCGGCGACCGGCGGACGCCGATAATTCCGAGGTTCCGGCGCCCGTTCGCGGCGCCTTCCCAAGCGTTTCCCCGGAGCTCTCTCGCATGCGCCATGCCCGCGCCTACGGCCTCGCCGGCCTCGCCGCCCTTGCGGTCGCCGCCGCCGCCGTCGCCCAGACCACGGTGACCCCGGTGCCGGACAAGGCCCCCGTGCAGGTCGCGCCGCTTGCCGGCGCCGCGGAGCACGCCACGTGGGGTGATCCCAAGAAGGGCCAGTCGCTCGCCGGCGCCTGCGCGGCCTGCCACGGCCTCGACGGCAATCCGTCGACCCCGGCCTACCCGCGCCTGGCCGGCATGCCCGAGCGCTACGTCGCCCAGCAGCTCGCGCTGTTCAAGACGCAGCAGCGCACCACCGGCATGGCCGCGGTGATGTACCCGATCGCCCAGGTGCTGACGGCGCAGGACATGCGCGACCTCGGCGCCTGGTTCCAGACGCAGAAGGCGGGGGCCGGCATCGCCGACGACACCGCCATCGCCTCCGGCCCGAACGCCGGCAAGAAGTACTACGAAGTGGGCGAGACCCTGGTCCGCGGCGGCGACAAGGCGCGCGGCATCCCGGCGTGCATGGCATGCCACGGTGGGGCCGGCCAGGGCAACCCGGGCCCGGCCTACCCGGCGCTCGCCGGCCAGCAGGCCGACTACGCCAAGCGCCGCCTCGAGGAATACCGCACGGGCACCGGCGCGCCGCCGACCTACAAGAACTTCCACATCATGGCCTCGATCGCCTCCAAGCTGACCGACGAGGAAATCGGTTCGCTGTCGAGCTACATCCAGGGCCTGCACAACCGCGCCAACGACGTCGGCGCCAAGGCCGGCAGCGCCGCGTCGCCGATCGCCGCCGCACCGGCCGCGGCCACGCCGGCCGCTGCACCGGCTGCAACACCGGCCGCGACCCCGGCCTCGCCCGCCAGCGTGCCCGCGCAGACCACCGCGCCGGTCAAGCCGGCCACCCCGGCACCGGCGGCACCCGCCGGCACGACGCCGACGCAGGGTTGAACTTCGCGCCGGCCGGGCGGTCCGAGATGGCCGCCTGACGCGCCTGCCTCGACGCCGGCCGTGCCAAGCGCGGCCGGCGTTTTTCATGTCCGCTCCGGGGAACGATCCGCATGAACCTCCTGCTCCGCCTCGCCGCCTTCGCCCTGCTCGGCATCGCGACCGCCGCACCCGCCGCGCCGGCCACGCCGATTGAAGGCGAGGACTACCAGCTCATCGAGGGCGGCACGCCCTACCGCCCGGTCCCGGGCAAGGTCGAGGTCGCCGAGGTGTTCGGCTACCCGTGCCCGCACTGCGCGCATTTCGAACCGGTGGTGGCGGCGTGGAGCGCGAAGCTGCCGGCCAGGGCGACCTTCGTCGCCGTGCCGGCCGATTTCCGCGACGACTGGGTGCCCTACGCGCGCGCCTACTTCGCCGCGCAGGCCCTGGGCGTCGCCCAGCGCAGCCACCGCGCGATGTACGACGCGCTGCACGTCGAGGAAAGCCTGCCGCTCAGCGGCGCGACGCCCAACGAGATCGCCACCTTCTACCAGCGCTACGGCATCGCGCCGGCGCGGTTCGTCGCCGCCTACAACGCGCCGTCGGTCGATGCGCAGATGAAGCGCGCGCGCGACTTCGTGATCCGCAGCCAGGTGGACGGCACGCCCGCGCTGATCGTCGCCGGGCGCTACCGCGTGACGGCCGATTCGCGCGACAAGCAGCTCGCCACCGCGCGCTGGCTGGTCGATCGCGAGCTCGCGCGCACCGCGAAGGTCGCGGGCCGCTGAAGCGATCGATAATCCGCCGTCGTCTTTCCGGGAGTTCCGTATGACCCTGCGCCCCGCTCTCCTGCTCCTCGCCGCGCTGCTCGCGCTCACCGGCTGCGAAAAGGTGCCGCCGCGTCCGACGCCGGCGACCGCCGCCGACGGCGCCGCAACGCCGGCCGCCGCGAGCGTGGTGGCCGGCCGCGACTACGCGGACATCGCCGGCGGCCTGCCGCTGGAGCCGAAGGCCGGCAGGATCGAGGTGGTGGAGGTGTTCGGCTACACCTGCCCGCACTGCGCGCATTTCGAGCCGCTGCTCGAGTCGTGGCGGGCGAAGCAGCCGGCCGATGTGAACCTGGTCCGCGTCCCGGCGCCGTTCGGCGGCTGGTGGCAGCCGTTCGCCAAGGCGTACTACGCGGCCGATTCGATGGGCCTGGTCGATCGCACGCACGCGGCCGTGTTCGATGCGATCCACGTGCAGAAGGCGCTGCCCTCGCCGCCCGCGATCGCCACCGATGCGCAGGTCGCCGCGTTCTACGCGAAGCACGGCGCCGACGCGGCCGAGTTCGAGAAGCGCATGAACAGCGAGGCGGTCGCGCAGAAGGTGGCGCGGGCGTCGGCGTTCATCGAGCGCAGCGGCGTGGACGGCACGCCGATGATGGTGGTCGACGGCAAGTACCGCGTGATCGGCCAGTCGCCCGAGGACACCCTGCGCATCGTCGACGCGCTGGTCGCGCGCGAGCGCGCGTCACGCTGACGTCGACACCGCGTAATCAACCGCCGCGCGCGCCGCGGCTATGCTGTTCCCATCGACCGGCGCGCCGACGGCCCGCCGCATCCGCGAGGAGATCGTCCCGATGCTGATCCGTACCCCTGCGCGCCTGGCCGCGCTGCGTTATCCGCTCGTGCTCGGCCTGGCGCTGCTCGCCAGCGCCTGCGGCAAGGGCGAGCAGGCGGCCCCGGCCGCCGCCACGCCCGCGACCCCCGCGGCCACCGACACGGCCGCCGCCACGCCCGCGGTGACCCCGGCGACCCCGGCCCCGGCCGAAACGCGCACGCCCGGCCCGATCGTTCCGCCGCAGGGCCCGCCGCCGGTGCTCGGCACGGATTACGAGGAGATCGCCGGCGGCACGCCGTGGCAGGCGACGCCGGGCAAGATCGAGGTGGTCGAAGTGTTCGGCTACGTCTGCCCGGCCTGCGCGCGCTTCGCGCCGACGGTCGAGCCGTGGAAGAACAAGCTGCCGGCCGACGTCGTGTTCCGCTACGTGCCGGCGCCATTCGGCCCCGAGTGGGATCCCTACGCCAAGGCGTTCTACGTCGCCGACCAGCTCGGCCTGGTCGACCGCTCGCACATGGCGCTGATCGATGCGATCCACGTCAAGGACAGCATGCCCGGCGAAGGCGACACGCCCGACGAGCAGAAGATCGCCAACTTCTACGCGCAGTACGGCGCCAACCCGAAGCAGTTCCTCGACATGATGCACAGCTTCGCGGTGTCGACGAAGGTCGCGCAGGGCAAGCAGTTCATGCAGAAGACCGGCGTCACCGGCACGCCGACGATCGTGGTCGACGGCAAGTACCGCGTCACCGGCGGCAAGACGTACGACGACGTGCTGCGCATCACCGACCACCTCATCGCCAGGGAACGTGCGGCGATGGCGGGCGGTGCGGCGCCGGCACCGGCCGGCGGCTGAGCCAGCAGGGCGACGTGGGCGAACGCCGGCTCAAGCTGCTCAGCGCGAACATCCAGGCCGGGTCGAGCACGCGCGGCTACCACGACTACGTCGCCCGCAGCTGGTCGCACGTGCTGCCGATGGGCGACAAGCGCGGCAGCCTCGACGCGATCGCGCAGCTGGCGGGCGGCCACGACATCGTCGGGCTGCAGGAGAGCGATCCCGGGTCGCTGCGCTCGGGCTTCACCAACCAGACGCACTACCTCGCGCAGCGCGCCGGCTTCGCCTACTGGAGCCACCAGCCGAACCGGCGCATGGGCGGGGTGGCGTCCAGCGCGAACGGCATCCTCAGCAAGATCGAGCCGGCCGAGGTCGTGGTGCATTCGCTGCCCGGCCGCGTGAAGGGCCGCGGCGTAATGCTCGCGCGCTTCGGCCGCTGCGACACGCCGCTCACCATCGCCGTCGCGCACCTCTCGCTCGGCGCGGCGTCGCGGCTCGCGCAGCTCTCCTTCATCGCCGAGCTGCTCGAAGGCGATGCGCATGCCGTGCTGATGGGCGATTTCAACTGCACGATCGAGCAGCCGGAGATGGACGTGCTGTTCAAGCGCACGCGCCTGCAGCCGCCGCCACATACGGTGCCGACATTCCCGAGCTGGGCACCGCAGCGCGCGATCGACCACGTGCTGGTCGGCGACGGCCTGAAGGCGCATGCGCGCAGCGCGTTGCCGGCGGCGTTCTCCGACCACCTCGCGCTGTCGGTCGAGCTCGACGTGCCCGAGCAGTGCTTCCAGTGAGCCGGCCGCGCGACGCCGGCCGGCGGAATCCCCGATGAGCGATCTTCCGCACTGTCCGGCCTGCGGGTCGGCTTTCACCTACGTCGACGGCGCGATGCTGGCCTGTCCCGAATGCGGCCACGAGTGGACGCCGCAGGCCGCGTCGACGGACGACGCGGCGCGCGTGCACCGCGACGCGGTGGGCAATGTGCTGGCCGACGGCGATTCCGTCACCGTCATCAAGGACCTGAAGGTGAAGGGCGCCAGCAACGCGCTGAAGGCCGGCACGAAGGTGCGCAACATCCGCCTGGTCGACGAGGACCACGACATCGACTGCAGGATCGACGGCTTCGGGCCGATGAAGCTGAAGTCGGCGTTCGTCCGCAAGGCGTAGCGCGACGCCGGTCCGCCGCGCGGCGCAGTGCCGCGTGCCGTCCGGCTAGTCCTCGCGACCGAGCGCGATGTCGACGCGCCGGCGCAGTTCGTCGTCCGCGAACACGTCCCGCAGGAGCTTAAGTGCGTGCTCCAGGCGCGGGCTGTCGGCCAGCCGCATGCGCTCGATCCAGCGGCGCGAGGGCGGGTAGTCGGTGAGGTCGATGCCGGTGGCCTGGCGGATCTCCTCGAGCTTGCGCAGGCCGTCTCGCAGGGTTTCGCGCTCGCGCTTGAGCACCGGATCGCCGTCCGCGGCTTCCTCGCGCGCCCGCTGCTGCCGCTCGAACTCGCGGCGATGGTGCGAGGCGATCGCGGCGAGGTCGTCGGCATCGAACTTCGCGCGCGCGCGCATGAACGAGGCGAGGAAGGCGCGGGGCAGCGGCTCGGGCTCGCGCGTCGCGGGCACCACGCGACGGTGGATCGCCCCGCCCGCGCGCAGCTCCCACAGGCCCCAGCCGACCGGCAGCTCGCCCTCCTTCACCACGCCGGGTGCGGCGAACACGCACCAGCGGTCGCAGTAGCGCGCGATGCGGTCGGCCTTGCCGGGGTTCTTCAGTTCGGCGAGCCAGTCGCCGCGCGCGCACTTGAATTCGAACCCGGTCAGCTCGAAACCGCGCGAGGCGTGCAGCGACATCACCACGGCGTCGGCGCGCGAACCGTGCACGCTGCCGGTCGCCTCGCGCACTTCGTACACGGTCACGAACTCGTCGGCCGGATGCGCGAGCTTGAGCGCCACGCAGAGGTCGTGGGCGGTGATGCGGGGTTCGCTCATCGGCGGCGGGAGGTCGGACGAAACGGCGGACACGCGTATCTCGACGGCGGGGATGTCGAGCCAGTGTCGTGGGGCACCGTCTCAGCCACGGCGACGGGCGCGGCCCGGAGCGGCTGCTTGCGTCGCGGCGCGATACCGCGCGGTCCAACACGCATGCCGACGCACCGTCACTTAACGAAAACGGCCGGCGGGGATCCGCCGGCCGTCCGTGCATCGCCGCGAGGCGATCGACGCGTCAGAACTTGTACTGCACGTCCACGTACCAGAAACGCCACGGCAGGTCGTAGGTGCCCGCGTCGTAGCCGTTGAGCGAGCAGCTCACGCAGACCGGCGCGTCCTTGCCGAACAGGTTGTTGACGCCCACCGACAGCTTCATGCCCTCCATGCCGAAGGCGCGGTTCCAGGCCGCCTGCACGTCGTGGTAGGTGGTCGCGCCGAGGCGATTCGTGCCCTCGCCGCTGGGGCAGCCGGTCGCCGGCGTGGTCGCGGCGTTGCCGCAGTACTCGTCGACCGCGCTGATGTAGCGGATGTCCCAGCCCAGGTTCCAGTCGCCGAGCTTCCAGCCCAGCTGCAGGTTCGACTGCCACGACGGGATCGCGCTGTCGCTGACCTCGATGCCGACCGCCTGCTGCGTGGCGTTGCCGTCGATGTCGACCGCGCTGAAGCCGATCGTGTGCGTGGACTGCAGCGAGGCCGTCAGCTGGCCCCAGTCCATCGGCAGGCTCGCCCAGTTGACCTTCAGGTCGACGCCGCTGGTGGTGATGGTGCCGAGGTTGGCGAGGAAGTCGGTCGGCGGGTTGAGGTTGCCGCCCGGTCCACGCGTGAAGCCCGAGCACGCCGCCCCGGTGATCGAGCCGTCGTAGCAGCCGTTGAGCAGGGCCTGGATGTCCGGCGCCTGGATCGCGTCGGTGACCTTGTAGTGGAAGTAGTCGGCCTCGAAGTCGAAGCGCGACGCCCAGCCCGAGACCCAGGCCGGCGACCACACGAAGCCGACGTTGTAGTTCTTCGACTTCTCCGGCTGCAGGTTGGGGTTGCCGCCCGTGAAGGTGGTGATCTGCGTGTTGGCCTGCTCGAACGTCGGCGACACGCCCGCGGCCGTGCAGCGCTGGCGGTACTGCGGTGCGCCGCCGGGGTTGCCGGTCGGGCCGCAGGGATCGACCAGCGTCGCGCCGAACTGCGTCAGGCCGTACAGCTCGCCGAGGTTCGGCGCGCGGAAGCCCTCGGAGTACGTGCCGCGCACCACGAGGTCCTGGATCGGCTGCCAGCGGACGCCGAACTTGCCGGTCGTGGCGCCGCCGAACGTCGAGTATTCCGATCGGCGCAGCGCGATGTCGGTGCTCAGGCTCGCCAGCCAAGGCACCAGCATTTCGGCGTACACCTCGTTGACGTGGTACGACGCGGAGATCGGCGCGGCGAACGAGTCCTGCGACTCGCCGCTCTGGCGCAGCGGATCGGGATTGAATTCGCCTTCGTAGCGACGATGCTCGGCGCCGATCGCGAAGCCCGCGTGGCGATCGCCGATGTCGAACAGGTCACCGGTGAGGTTCGCGGTGAACAGGTCGAGGACCTGCTTGCTCGCGTCGCGCTGGTCGGTGGTGATGTAGTCGAGCATGGCCTGCGTCATCGGGCGCGCCTGCCCGCCGAACAGGTCGAGCGGCACGCAGCCCGGCACCGCGTTGCAGACGTTGACGTCGCCGAGCGCGAGCTTGAGCTTGGCCACGTTGAAGCCGTTCTGGAAGCGCTGCTCGGCCTTGTTCTCCGAATGCACGTAGTCGAAGTTCCAGTCGAACGTGCGCGCGCCGGTGCTGAACGCGCCGTCGAAGCCGAGGTTCACGTACCAGGTGTCGACGTCCTGCCGGAAGATGCGCGGGCCGAGTTCGAGCGGGCGCTTGGTGATCCAGCCGAAGTTCGTGGCCGGATCCAGGGTGATGCCGGTCGGGTTGTACGGGTTGTTCGCCGCGATGACGATCGTGTCCGCGATACCGCCGGTGCCGGCGAACGGGCCGACGAAGATCGGCTCGGGCGCGGCCTGGTTGGTCGACACGCGGTTGTTGTACAGCGCCTTGGCGTGGAAGGAGAACGCGTCGCTGATGTCGTAGCGCGTGCTCGCGAACAGCGACTTGCGCTTGCTCGGCGTGAGCAGCAGGTTGTACGGCGCGAAGTTGAAGCGATCCGCACCGCTCCAGTTGTGGTACGTGCCGGGCGCAGCGGTCGGGTTGCCGCCGTTGTAGTTCGGCAATGCGCCGTTGTTGAGCGTGAGGTCGAACCAGTCGTTGCCGGCGGCGTCGCAGTAGCCCGGCGTGCCCGGCGTGGCGATGCGCGGATCGCAGAACGTGAAGCGCCCCTGCGGCGTGGCGGAACTGCCCGCGCCGATGCCCGCGCCCGGCACCGGCATCGACGACTGCTCCCATTCGCTCGAGCTGATGCCGCGCTGGTCGACGAAGGCCGCGCTGAACACGCCGCTGAAGCGCTCGGTGCTGCCGCCGATCGTGATGTCGGCCTCGGTGTCGTCGCCGCCGTGGCCGTAGCTGCCGGCCTTGGCATGCAGCTGCACGCCGTCGAACTTCTTCTTGGTGATGATGTTGACCACGCCGGCGATGGCGTCGGAGCCGTAGATGGCCGAGGCGCCGTCCTCGAGCACCTCGATACGGTCGACGATCGCGAGCGGGATGGTGTTGAGGTCCGCGCTGCCGCTCACGCCCGACGCGGAGGACTCGTTGACCCAGCGGATGCCGTCGACCAGCACCAGCACGCGCTGGCTGCCGAGGTTGCGCAGGTCGACCTGCGCCGAGCCGGCGCCGATGCCGCCGCCGCTCGCCGGGTAGCCGAAGTTGCCGGACGAGTTGAACTTCGCGTTGAGCGCCTTGCCGCTGGCGGTCAGTTCCTGCAGGAAGTCGCCGATCGAGGTCGCGCCGCTCTGGTCGATCTGCGCGCGGGTGATCACCGCGACCGGCTGGCTGGTGACCTTGTCGGCCTGGCGGATGCGCGAACCGGTGACGGTGACCGTGTCGAGCTGGCGGGCCGGGTCGGCGCGGGGCGGCGTCTCCTGCGCGGCGGCGAGGCCGGGGATGGCGACGAGGAGGGACAACTGGATGGCTTTCGCCAACGTCTGGCGACGCGGTGCTTTCATGACTTCTCTCTCCGTAAGAAATGCTCAAGCAGGCCCGCCGCTGTGGTTTTCCTGCGGCGTGAGGCGTTTGTAAACGCTCGGTGAAACGCCCACAAGCGCCGGACTTCAGAATGACTTCCGGCGGCCGATAAGCGGCGCTCCCAAGGCCCGCCGACCGGCGCACGCGGCGACGACAGCGCGTTCAGATCCCGTGGCTATAGTCGGCGGATGCGCCTACGTCCCCCGTCGTTGCCGTCGCTCGTTCCCCTCGTGCTCGCCTGCGCCCTGCCCGCCTGTGCGCAGATGCCGCCTCCGGAAGCGGCCGCGACGGTCGCCCCGCCCGTGGCCCCGGCGATGCCCACCGCACCGGTCAAGGCGGACCCGCAGCTCGCGCGCGTGCGCGCGGCGATCGCCGCGGCCGAGGCCGGCACGTTCGATGCCGCCGCCAACGCCGACCTGGTGCGCCACCCGCTCTACGGCTGGATCGAATACGCCGGGTTGCGCCGCGGGCTGCCGTCGCTCGACCGCGCGCGCGCCGATGCCTTCCTGCAGCGCTACGGCGGGCAGGCCGTCGGCGAAGCGTTCCGTGCGCAGTGGCTGGCCGAGGCCACGCGCCGCCAGGACTGGGCGGCGGTGGACGCAGCCTGGAAGCCGACGATCAAGGACACCGCGCTGCGCTGCAGCGGGTTGCAGGCCGAGGCCGCGCTGGGCCGCACGAACGCCGACTGGACGCAGCAGGCACAGGCGATCTGGCGTGGCGCGGCCGAGTCGCTGCCATCGCAGTGCGACCCGGTGTTCGCGGCGCTCGATGCGCGCGGCGGGCTCACGCCCGAGATGCGCTGGGAGCGTCTCGACAAGGCCGCCGAGGCCTGGCAGCCGGCGGTCATGCGCGCGGCGGCGAAAGGCCTGCCCGCGCCCGACGCCGCGCTCGCCAACGACTACGCCGCGTTCGTCGAGGCCCTCAACGACCGCGCGCTGTCGTGGCCGAAGACCGAGCGCAGCCGCCGCATCGCCTCCTACGGTCTCGCCCGCTACGCCAAGTCGGTGCCGCAGGACGCGCAGGCGCAGCTCGCCAAGTTCGGCCCCGCGCTCGGCTTCACCGACGTCGAGCGGGGCCGCGTGCTGTACCAGTCAGCGCTGTGGACCGCGTCGTCGTACGAGCCGGGTTCCGCGCAGCGCCTCGCCGCGGTGCCCGAAGCGTCGTATGACGACCGCCTGCGCGAATGGCGCGCGCGCGAAGCGATCGCGCGTTCGGACTGGGCGGCCGCGCTCGCGGCGATCCGCAGGATGCCCTCGCCGCAGCACGACGATTCGCGTTGGCAGTACCTCGAAGGCCGCATGGCGGAAATGCTCGGCGACCGCGAAGGCGCGCAGCGCGCGTATCGCACCGCCGCGGCGAAGCCCGAGTTCCACGGCTTCCTCGCCGCCGACCGCCTCGGCCAGCCGTACACGCTGTGTCCGTGGATTCCCGGCGATTCCCCGGCGATGCGCGCGTCGGTGGAACGCGATCCGGCGCTGCAGCGCGCACTGCTGCTGTACGACATCGATCGCGACGGCTGGGCGGTCGCCGAATGGAACGACGCGCTCTCGCGTTTCGATGCGAGCCGTCGTATCGCCGCGGTGGACCTCGCGCAACGCCACGGCTGGTTCGACCGCGCGGTGTTCTCGCTCGGCAAGGAAGATCCGGAGGAACTGCGGCTCTACACGCTGCGCTTTCCGATCCACCACGAAGCGACGATCCGTCGCGAGGCGTTGAAGAACGGCCTCGATCCGGCCTGGGTCGCGGCCGAGATCCGCGCCGAGAGCGTGTTCAATCCGGACGCACGCTCCGGCGCGAACGCGATCGGCCTGATGCAGCTGATCCCGTCCACCGGCGCGTCGATGGCGGCCAAGACGGGCCTGCCGTGGAACGGCGAGCAGGGCCTGTACGACCCGGAGACCAGCATCGTGCTCGGCACCGCCTACCTGCGGCAGCTGCTCGACGGCTACGGCGAGGGCAAGCCCTACTTCACGCTGGCCGGCTACAACGCGGGCCCGGCGCCGCTGGCGCGCTGGAAGTCGCAGCGTCCGGGGATGGAGCCCGATCTCTGGATCGAGACGATCACGTACAAGGAAACGCGCGACTACGTCGCCCGCGTGCTCGCCTTCAGCGTGCTCTACGACTGGCGCATGACCGGCAACGCGCTGCGCGTGAGCGATCGACTGCGCGGCGCGTTCGACGGGCAGCGCACGTCGTTCACGTGCCCGCTGGCGACCACGCCGCCCGCGCCGCAGCCGCTGAAGCCCGCCGCGCGCCGCGGCTGAGGCATCCTTGGCGCCTTCGACACCGCGGAGACCGCCATGGGACTGCTCGACACGCTGCTCGGCCACGCCGGCGAGAAGGACATCGCCGGGCTGCACGAGGAATTCGGCCCGCTGCTCGCGCAGGGTGAAGCGCTGCAGCGCGCGTTCGGTTTCGTGCGCGACCTGATCGTCTTCACCGATCGCCGCATGATCATCGTCGACAAGCAGGGCGTGACCGGTCGCAAGACGAGTTATCTGAGCATCCCGTACCGCGCGATCGTGATGTATTCGATCGAGACCGCCGGCCACTTCGATCTCGACAGCGACCTGAAGATCTGGGTCTCGAGCCAGCCCGAGCCGATCACGCGATCGCTCGGCCGTGGCGCAGGCGCGCGCGACATCATCGCGATCCTCGCGCAGGCCACGCGCTGAGCATGCAGGTCTACCTCGTCGGGGGCGCGGTCCGCGATCCGCTGCTCGGCGTCGAGCCGGGCGATCGCGACTTCGTCGTCGTCGGCGCCACGCCGCAGCAGATGCTCGACGCCGGCTACAAGCCGGTTGGCCGCGACTTCCCGGTGTTCCTGCATCCCGTCACCGGCGAGGAGTACGCACTCGCCCGCACCGAACGCAAGTCCGGGCGCGGCTACCGCGGCTTCGTCGTCGATGCCGATCCCTCGGTGACGCTGGAGGAGGACCTGCAGCGCCGCGACTTCACCGTCAATGCGATCGCGCGCATCGTGCGCGAGGACGGCGCGGCCGGCGACATCGTCGACCCGCTGGGCGGCGTTCGCGATCTCGAGGCGCGCGTGCTGCGCCACGTCGGCCCGGCCTTCGTCGAGGATCCGCTGCGCGTGCTGCGTGCGGCGCGGTTCATGGCGCGGCTGGCGCCGATGGGCTTCACCGTCGCGCCGGAAACGATGGCGCTGATGCGGACGATGGCCGACTCGGGCGAACTCGCCGAGCTCACGCCCGAGCGCGTCTGGCAGGAGCTGCGCCGCAGCGTCGCCAGCGCGGCGCCGTCCGCCTTCCTGCGCACGCTGCACGACGCGGGTGCGCTCGGCGCGGTCCTGCCTGAGGTCGAGGCACTCTACGGCGTGCCGCAACGCGCGGAATACCACCCGGAAGTCGACACCGGCGTGCACGTGGAGATGGTCTGCGACATGGCCGCGCGGCTCGCACCCGGTGACGACGTGATCGGCTTCGCCGCGCTGGTGCATGACCTCGGCAAGGCCTGCACGCCCGCCGACGTGCTGCCCAAGCACATCGGCCACGAGCAGGCGGGGCTAGCGCCGCTGCGCGCGCTGTGCGACCGCCTGAAGGTGCCGACCGCGCACCGCCAGCTCGCGGTCGCCGTCTGTCGCGAGCACCTCAACGTGCACCGCTTCGACGACCTGCGCGCATCGACCGTGCACGACCTGTTGCAGCGCTGCGACGGCTTCCGCCAGCCCGCACGCATCGCGCAGCTGGCGCTCGCCTGCGAGGCCGACAAGCGCGGCCGCCTCGGGCTGGAGGACGTGCCGTATCCCCAGGGCGCGGCGCTGGTCGCGGCGCTCGACGCCGCACGCGCGGTGCGTGCCGACGCGGTCGCGGCCGAAGGCTTGCAGGGTCCGGCGCTCGGCGAAGCGCTGCGCCGCGCGCGCATCCAGGCGATCGCGCGCGCGACGGGAAAGCGCCCCTGAACAGCGCACCGCGCCCGCAGCCTGCGTCGCGCGCGCTCCGCGCCCGCGCTCAAGCCCGCGGGCCGGCGGGTCGTTAACGTGGCCATGGAGCCCGTGCCGCCAGCCGCGTCCGCGCCGGTGCCGCCGGACTGGGCATCGCTGCTGCAGGCCGACGGCATGCACGCACTCGCCGCGCGCCTCGATGCCTGCGGCGACCTGCCGCCGGGCACCACGCTCGCGTGGTCGGTGGCGCCGGCTGCGCCGGTGCAGGTCGCGCCGAGACCCGCCGTCGTCCCGCTGGACGCGCACGCGCTGGCGTCGCTGCCGTCCGGCACGTCCGCACCGCTCGGCGGCAACGCGATCGCGAGCAAGCTGGCCGGCGACGACACGGCCTGGGCGGTGCTGGTCGCGACGGCGGACCTGGCGCTCGACGCAGCCACGTGGCGCCCGTTCGTCGCCAACGCGCTCGAGAAGGACCGCCTGCGCCAGGCCGTCGCCAGCCTCGAGCAGGCCGAGCGCGTGCAGCGCGCGCTGTACGAGATCACCGAGATGGCGGGCTCGGACCTCGACATGCCGGCCATGCTCGCCGGCCTGCACCGCATCGTCGGCCGGCTGATGGAGGCCGAGAACTTCTTCATCGCGCTGTACGACGCGGACAGCGACTCGATCCGCGTCATCTATTTCGCCGACACCGCCGACGAGGACTGGCAGGACCCCGATGCGATCGATCCGATGTCGCAGATCGAGGGCAGCCTGACCTGGCACCTGATCCGCGGCGCGCAGCCGCTGATGGGCGCCACCGAGGTGCTGTACCGGCAGCTGTCCGGGCCGCTGTCGGTGATCGGCCCGGGCGCGGCGGACTGGCTCGGCGTGCCGGTCAGCAGCGGTGGACGCGTGCGCGCGGCGCTGGTGGTGCAGAGCTACGAGCGCGCCGGGGTGTACACGCCGGTGGAGCGCGAGCTGCTGGCCTACGTGGGCACGCACATCGTCACCGCGATCGATCGCAAGCATGCGTTCGCCCGGCTCGAACAGCAGCGCCGCGAACTCGCGCAGCAGATCGAGGTGCGCCAGTACGTCGAGCAGCGCCTGCAGCACGAGGTGATGCACGACGCGCTGACCGGCCTGCCCAACCGCGCCTACCTGCGCGAGCACCTGGCGCGCGCGATGGCCACGCAGGCGCGCGATCCCACGCAGCGGTTCGCCGTGCTGTTCCTCGACCTCGACCGCTTCAAGGTGATCAACGACAGCGTCGGGCACCTGGTGGGCGACGAACTGCTCCGCACCGTCGCGCGGCGCTTCTCGGACTGCCTGCGCCCGCCGGACATCGTCGCGCGCCTCGGCGGCGACGAGTTCGCGGTGATCATGCACGGCGTCGACGGCAGCGACGGGCCCGTGCGCCTGGCGCAGCGGCTCATCGAATCGCTGCGCGAGCCGGTGCGCGTGGACGACAAGGAACTCTTCAGCGGCGCCAGCGTGGGCATCGCGCTGAGCAGCCCGTCGCATACCGCGCCCGAGGAACTGCTGCGCGATGCCGACATCGCGATGTACCGGGTCAAGGAAAAGGGCCGCGGCGGCTTCGAGCTGTTCGACGAACGCCTGCACCGGCAGGCCATGGACCTGCTGGCGATGGAGGGCGACCTGCGGCTCGCGCTCGCGCGGGGCGAATGCCTGCCCTACTTCCAGCCGGTGGTGCGTCTCGCCGACGGCGAGGTGGCCGGCTACGAGGCGCTGATGCGCTGGCGCCATCCGGTGCGCGGCGTCCTGGCGCCCGGCGCATTCCTTCGCGTCGCCGAGGCGGGCGGCATGCTCGAGGCGCTGGACTGGCAGCTCTACGAATCGGTCTGCCGCGCGGTGCCGACGCTGCTGCGCGACGACCAGTACGTGCACCTCAACGTGTCGCCGCGGCATTTCCTCGCGGGCGACCTCGACGCGCGGCTGCTCGCGCTGCTGCAGCGGCACGGCGTGCGGCCGTCGCAGGTGCGCATCGAGATCACGGAAGACGCCCTGATCGACAATCCCGAGCGCGTCGGCGCGTGCATCGACCGCCTGCGCGCGGCCGGCGTATTCACCGCCCTCGACGACTTCGGCACCGGCTACTCGTCGATGAGCTACCTGCACCGCTTCCGCTTCCACACGATCAAGCTCGACCGCTCGTTCATCACCGGGCTCGTGCCCGGCGCGACGTCGGTGGCCTCGTCGGTGGTGCGCGCGGTGATCGACCTCTCCCATGCACTGGGCATGGACGTGGTCGCCGAAGGCATCGAAACCGGCGACGAACGCGCGGCGGTCGCGGAGCTGGGCTGCGTGTTCGGCCAGGGCTACCTGTTCGCGCGGCCGGCGCCCACGGAGGCGTGCATCGCGGCGGTCGACGCCGAGGCCTAGCCGCGCCGTCGTGCGTCAGCGGCCGTAGACGGGCCGGTGCGCCTTCACCGCCATCACCACGCCGAGCCCCGCGAGCAGCGACACCGCCGACGTACCGCCGTAGCTCAGCAACGGCATCGGCACGCCGACCACCGGCAGCAGGCCGGCGATCATCCCGCCGTTGACGATCACGTAGACGCAGAACGCCATCGCCAGCGCGCCGGCGAGCAGGCGCGAGTAGCCGTCGCGCGCTTCCACCGCGATCCACAGGCAGCGCCCGATCACGAACATGTAGAGCGCGAGCACGGTCACCACGCCGAGCCAGCCGAACTCCTCGCTCAGCACCGCGAACACGAAGTCGGTGGTGTGCTCGGGCAGGTAGTTCAGGTGCGACTGCGAACCGTGCATCCAGCCCTTGCCCGTGAGCCCGCCCGCGCCGATCGCGATTTTCGACTGGATGATGTTCCAGCCGGCGCCCAGCGGATCGGATTCGGGATTGAGGAACGTGAGGATGCGGTCCTTCTGGTAGGGCCGCAGCAGGAAGAACCAGGCGACCGGCGCGACGCTCGCCACGCCCGCGCCCGCCGCGGCGAACCACCACCACGACAGGCCGGCGAGGTAGAGCACGAACGCGCCGCTGAGCGCGACCAGCATCGCGGTGCCGAAGTCGGGCTGCTTGAGGATGAGCAGCGTCGGCACCGCGATGATCGTCGCGGCCACCAGCGTCACCTTGAGGTTCGGCGGCAACGGGCGACGGTTGAGATACCAGGCGACCATCATCGGCAGGCTCAGCTTGAGCACTTCCGAGGGCTGGAAATAGAAGACGCCGAGGTTGATCCACAGATTGCCGTGCTTGCCGCTGCCGATCACCAGCACGACCAGCAGCGGCACGATCGACACGCCGTACACGTACGGCGTCCAGTTGCGCAGCTGGTGTACCGGGATGCGCGAGATCGCCCACATCGCGGCCAGCCCGAGCCCGTAGTGCGCGCCGCGCGCGATCACCATGTGCGTCGAGCCGTCGCCGGCGCTGTAGATCACCGCCAGGCCGATCGCCATCAGCGCGAGCAGCGCGCCGAGCAACGGCAGGTCGAGCGTGCGCGCGAAGCGCAGGCCCATGTCGAACAGCCAGCGCAGCAGGATCATCGCGCGTCCGCCTGCAGGGCCTGCAGCGTCGCCAACGCCTTGCGCGCGGCGGCCTGGCCGCGCGCCTGCGCGACGGTGGGCGCGGCGACGGTGATGGTCTCGTCGTCGCTCGGCGGCGGGGCCGGTTTCGGCGCGGGCGTGGCGGGCTTCGCGGGCGCGGCCGCGGGCTTGGCCGCCGTCGGCGCGACGTCCGCGGGCGGCACGTAATCCAGCGGCGCGCCGCCCTGCGGCGAACGCATCACGCCCTCGGCGGGCTCGGGCATCTTGCCGAGCAGCCACGCGTCGAAGACCTTGCGCGCGATCGGGCCGGCCGACGACGCGCCGTAGCCGCCATGCTCGACCGACACCGCGATCGCGATGCGCGGGTTGTCGGCCGGGGCATAGGCGACGAACAGCGCCTGGTGGCGCAGGTTGTACGGCAGCGCGTGCGGATCGCTGCTCACGTTGCCGCGGCGGCTGACCTTCTGGGCGGTGCCGGTCTTGGCCGCCATCAGGTACGGCATGCCGCGGCCGATCATCGCGGCGGTGCCGCCGCCGTGCACGGTCGCGACCATGCCTTCCTGCACGGCGCGCAGGTGCTCCTCGCTGGGCGTGATGCGCGGGCCGGCCGGGTGCGGCGTCGCGCGCCAGGGGCCGTTGTAGCCATCGCGCGTGGCCATCACCAGGTGCAGCGGATGCAGCGCGCCGCCGTTGGCGATCGCCGCGGTGCCGCGCACGAGCTGCAGCACCGTCGCCACCCAGTAGCCCTGCCCGATGCCCGCGATCACCGTCTCGCCCGCGTACCACGGGTCCTTGCTGCGCTTGGCCTTCCACTGCGGCGACGGCACGATGCCGATGTTCTCGCCGAGCAGGTCGATGCCGGTCTTCTGCCCGAAGCCGTAGCGGCGCATGTACGCATCGAACTTCTCGATGCCCATGTCGTAGGCGAGTTTGTAGTAGTAGAAGTTCACCGACTGTGCGATCGACTTGCGCAGGTCGGTCCAGCCCGCGCCGCCGTGCGCGTCGCGATAGCCGCGGCGCTGGCCGGGAATGTGGAACTCGCCGGTGGAGAACACCGCCGACGCCGGCGTGCGCAGCCCGCTGTCGAGGCCGGCGAGGCCCACCAGCGGCTTGACCGTCGAGCCCGGCGGGCCGCCGCCGAGCACGGGGCGGTTGAACAGCGGGCGCGACGGGTTGGTCGTCAGTGCCTTGTACGCGCCGTGCGTGATGCCGTTGACGAACAGGTTCGCGTCGTACGACGGCAGCGAGACCATCGCCAGCACGTCGCCGGTCTGCGGGTCGACCGCGACCGCCGCGCCGTCCATGTCGCCGAACGCGGTGACCATCGCCTGCTGCAGGTCGATGTCGATGGACAGGCGCAGATCCGTGCCCGGCTGCGCGGGCACGCGGCCCACGGTGCGCAGCGGGCGGCCTTCCACGTTGGTCTCGATCTTCTCGTAGCCGATCCTGCCGCGCAGGCGGTCCTCGTAGGCGCGCTCGAGCCCGGTCTTGCCGATGTGGGTGAGCGCGTCGAAGCCGGGGCCGAGGTTCTTCGCGTCGGCCACGTCCACGCGGCCCACGTAGCCGACGACGTGCGCGGTCAGCTCGCCGTAGGGATAGCGGCGGTTGAGATACGAAACGAGTTCGACGCCCGGATAGCGCCAGCGGTCGACCGCGAAGCGCGCGGCCTCCTCGTCGCTGACGCGCATCTTCAGCGTGATCGGCTTGAATCCGCGCGAGGCGTGCCGCGCCTGCTCGAAGCGCTCGATGTCCTCGGGCGCGAGCGCGACGCGCTGCGCGAGGCCCGGCAGCCACGTCTTCGGATCGCCCGCCTCGCTCGGCGTCACGTCCAGGCGCCAGGCCGGCACGTTGTCGGCGAGGATGCGGCCCTTGCGGTCGTAGATCAGGCCGCGGCCGGGCACGATCGGCTGCAGCTTGATGCGGTTCGCCTCCGAGCGCGTCACGAAGTCCTCGTGCTGCAGCACCTGCAGGCGGAAGTACCAGCCGCCGAGCCCGAGCAGCGCGAGCGAGATGGACAGCATCGCGACGAAGGCCCGCGCGCGGAACTGCGCGGCCTCGGCGCCGGCATTCTTCATCCGTCGACTGCGCGGCCGCACCAGTGCCATCGTCGCGGCCTCAGCGCCGGCGCCAGGCGCCGAAGCGCAGGGCGTCGAGGATCAGGAACACCAGCGGCCACAGCAGCATGCCGATGGCCGGCGCGGCCCAGTACGCCCACGGCAGCGTGGGCTCGCCGAGCGCGAGGTGCAGGCCGGCGCTGACGATGCGGTCGTTGACCAGCAGCGCGCCGATCGTGAGCGCCTGCTGCGAGACCGGAAAGAACCGCAGGCGCGCGCGGAAGCGCTGCACGATGAAGGCGAGGATGACCAGCCGCAGCGCCTGCTCGCCGAGCAGCCCGCCGTCGACGATGTCGCCGACCAGCCCGAGCAGGAACGCGAACCCGAGGCCGACGCGGTCGGGGTCCTCGATCAGCCAGTAGGCGAGCACGAGCCCGATCCAGAACGGCCGCATCGGCTGCAGCGCACCCGGCAGCGGCAACAGGCCGAGCAGCAGCGCGACGGCGAGGCTCGCGTAGAGCGTCCAGCGCGGATACGAGCGCATCAGCGACGCTCCGGCGGGGCGGGCGGCGGGGAGCGGTCGCCCGTCGCTGCGGGTGTCCCGGCCGCGGCGGGTGGCGTCGACGTCCCCGCCGGCGCCGCGGCGGACGGCGGCGTCGTGCCCGCG